>CALDGT010000212.1 GCA_937942935.1 uncultured Chloroflexota bacterium
GGCATCATATGCGGGGTTAAATTCGCTGGCAGACAGATAACGCCACATCGCCAACAAATTATCGCGGAAATACTCACTATATTGGAGTGGGCTTGTGCCATGCACCGCAAAAATGGCATCGGCGGGGATGGTTGTCGCAAATTCTGGATTCACGACCAGATTGGGGGGCATACTCATGCCGAGTCGTTCCATGCCGATGGTGTTTCCTGCCGAAAAGACACTATCCACAATGAGGACATTGCCATTTTCAATTTTACCCGCCATAGCAATGGGTCCCATCATTTGGGTGAATAATAAACTTTGCAGGCGTGTATGGAAGCGTGTATATTCATTTGATGCCATCGCATATGACATAATTGTCGGCATATCCACATACGCCACAAAATTATACGCATCCGCAGGCATAGCATTGAGCGCATCTTCAAACGCATATGTGTCGAGTAAGCTACCATTCACAGGGGTTGGCGGGATGAGTTTGATTGTGTTGGTGATGATGAGATGATTATCGGTGATGACAACCATATCCTTCATATAACTGTCTTCCGCGAAAAAGCCTGTAAAATCTTCGGTGGATTCTTCGCGCCAAGTGAACATATTCTCATCTGACATCAACAAACTCCGCACAAATTCGGTAGCCGATTCGCGGTTGGTCACTTTGAGGAGCAACCCATATTCAACGGTATCATTGGAATAAGTGTAATCTATTAATGAGTCAAAGGGGAATACACCAAAGGCGGCATAATCTCCAAGCCATGGGGCAACTGCATTCTGGAAATCTTCTGCACCTAATTCTTGGAAAAGCATATCCAACCCATCGGGAAGGGTGAGCGCTGTCCCGACTGTGCGCTCTTGAACAGCAACAAACACATCATCAAGGGCGTCTATATACCCGACATCGGTACGAATCGAAAAATAAAATGGCGAACTGGATGGGAAAAAGCGGGCGGCATCAACCAATGTGCTAAACTTTTCTGGTTGAACTTGGGCGCTGGCGGGGGCAAATATCACCAAAGAAAACACCATCGCCACGAGCAATAACAATTTTTTATGCATTGTATCACCTCATTTTTGTAATTTGCGAAAACCATCACAAGTGTGATAATTTCATTTAACCACAAAAATATTGCGAAATGTTCGTTTTTTAATCTAAACTTATAGAAACCGTTGTGCAATCGTAGAGAAGGATAAAATCCATGTTATACACTATCCCCAATAATGCCATCACAGCAACCGTTCATGGCGAAGCCAATCAGCAATCACTTTATCAAATCCCATTTGCAATGACCAAGCCGTCTAAGCAACTCACTAGAGGCATAACCCTCGTCGTTTTAGGGCGAGATGACAGTGGAGAATGGTTAGATGTGGTGGTTGTAGATGACCAATCGCTCACACATGGTTGGATACAAACCCAAGCCACACGCAATCTGATGGCAGATGGCAGACCACTTGCCCCACAAGCCCTACCCGTCTCCGATTATGCCTATAACACCCGCAGAGAAGTTTATGATGCCTCGCGCTATCAAAAATCATTGCGGGGTTTGGCAGGCATAAAAGTCTATGGGATTGCGCTGATGATTTTTGCGATTATCAGTGTCGTTATTGGCGGGATAATCGGGGTATTATTTTTGCAAGGGGATTCTGTTGGCGACAAATTGGTATTAGGCATTGGATTTGGCGCGGTTATTGGCATTGGGCTTGGCTGGATACCTGCCTTCATCCCAATGGCACGCGACGCAAAATTCAAAGAGCAAGATGGTTATTATAAAGCGTTGAACAAGTTGCATCGCGGACACAAAGGCGACCCGCTTCGCTTAGAATCGCAAATGGATTTGGAACGGGCAGTTGCATCTGTCCATATTCAGTAAGCGATAGGCGGGGCTAAGATATCATCCAAACCCCGCCTAAGATTTATTTTATCAATTCCACTGGCACACGATTTTCGCCGTGTGGGGTGCGAATCGGTTCACCATCAGGCGATTGTACAGGGTACGGTGTGCCATCCCCATCCCAATCTATCAGGCTGACCTGTAAGGATAGGCAGTCATTTGGCACATCGCGCAACAAACGCACATCGCGGAAATCGGTATGAATTTCGCCCGCCATCCACAGGTGAAACGGATACATCCCGCCCCATGTCGCGCCAATAGATTGCCCCACAATCTGACCATCGCAATAGGCATCTAAAACCAAAAAGACCAACCCAATCGGCGGGGTATCCACACGCCAACGGGTACGAAATTGAATCATTTGGGGCGCGGTGCGCGTCGCAATCGCTTCGGTGAGGGCAATATGATGATTCGGAAAAATGGCTATCGGTTCACCTGCCCTATAAAATCCCATCCCCCCCACAAACATCGGGCGGAAAATCTCGCCATCCCACACCGTGACATAAATATCTGTCGCATTACGCACAGCATCTAATTCAGATACACCCGTTAATGTGTTAAACGGGGCAAAATTTTGATTTGGCGCAACCGTGAAAATATCGTAATCAATCAGCGTTTCAATGCGTGGAAAATCATAACCTGTCTGTGCGCGGAATACTTGAGCATGATTCACATAATCTGCGTGGAACATCACACCTGTCTCGCGGGTGGGTAGCCATTGCTGGTCAGATGTGGATGCCAGAAATGACGGTGCATTTATCACCAACGGCTTGCCTTGTGTGTTGGCTTGGATGAGAATTTGCAATTGGTCATTATAATTGGCTTGCAAAACCGCTTCATGCTGGCGCTGATACAGAAAATTCATGCTCATGAATGCGCTCCAACCGATAAATATCGTCATCACCACCCGCCCAAGCCATCCGCTTTTCCATAATGCTAAAATAAAACCAGACCAATAAATTCCCGCACCAATCCCCGCAAATAACATCAAGCGCCATGACCCGCGCACGTAGTCAGTGGATAAAAATAATACCGTTGGCACGCTGGCAATCATAAACCAAAGTAACCCATACAATGCCATTTTGCCCAATGGGCGCGATTGCCATAAGATAAATACCCATGTGGGGATGATGGTCAATCCGCCGAGTAGCCACAATGTAGGGATAGATTCATCGGCGAGGGTTAATTTGCGATATGCGCCGATAACAGGATAAATTAGGGTTTGGATGAATAATGCGGATGAATCGGTGATGTCATCCCATAAAATGGTGAGTGGCGATGCTCCGCGTGGGGCAGTATTTAGCAACATCCAATAGATGGCGATAATGATAAGCATGGGAATATAAATGGTCGCCATGCGAATGATAACAGCGCGGTTGATTCTCTGCCCTAATATCCATAACAACAACAATCCGACCAACGGGGCGATTAGTACCCCATTTTCATGGCTAAACGAGGCAATAAATGTACCTAGCCATGCGCCGATGAGCCATTGTAGCCTAACCCCACCATCGTTACGGACACGAAAAATCGTGTCCCTACGATTGGGATAATCTGTAGGGACGGCATTCTTGCCGTCCGCGTATTGACCATCTGACAAATATCCCACAACACACCACAACGCCAACACCGTCCCAAATCCGGCGAAAATATGAAACATGGATGCAACCCATATCACGGCGTTGTAATTGAATGGGAACAGCACATAAATCAGCCCCGCCAGCCCACCGATGATATGGCGAGAGGGCAATTGAATAATGCGTCCTAATCGGCGGATGAACAAGCCTAATAACACCCCTGTCATGCCATATACCATCACATTGAGCCAATGAAGTGCAAGAGGGTCAAATTTTCCGCCACCCATCAGCGATTGATTGATTTCCCATATCGAAAATACCAACGGGCGATAATAAGCAAATGTCATTGAGCCACCCCAAATTTCCCACGAGAGTGGGCTATTCGGTGGGCGCATGATGATGGCGAATAACAAGCCATCATCTAAAAAAAATGGTAAGTACACGGCGTAACCATATAACCCCACGGCTAAAAGCAACGGGGATGATGCCCATAACAGGCGTGCAAATCGGTTGTTTATCATGTGGGGATTTATCCTAACAATGCGGAGACATCTACATTGATATTAAGCGTATACGATATAAATGTTTTTCCTGCCTCATATCCACCTTGTCGCATCAATTGATGATTTTGAGGGTTTACCCAAAAGACATCAGGCTGAACAACCGTATAGGGATTTAGAAACACATCACAAGGAATAGCGCGTAACTGGTTAGCAGGAATATATTGAGATAGAAAGTACATCAGATGAGACACAGTTTTATGATGATTATCTTTTAAGGGGGGGATTCCCACATAAAAATCATAAACAATTAATTCACCATCAATCAGTTCTACATGCTGGTTAGTTTCTGGCAATTGAAGGTATTCCTCAACGGTTATTTTGCGTTTTTGTTGCACAATATCAATATATTCCTGCGGTAAGTTTGTTTTCATCCTAAAAACCTCAGCTTACTTTTTATTCATTATATCAGAATATGCCTCGCGCAAAATTTGGGCGCTCTTGCCCCATCCATGTTGAGCAACTGCCCATTCTCGCCCCTCTAAACCCATATTTTGCGCCAATTCTGGATTTTTGAGCAGATGAATCACGCCATCGGCAAATGATTGAGCCGTATCCCGTAAGACCATATTCACACCATCCACCGCGCCTAATCCCTCTGCGCCAATGGTCGTACTCACGACAGGACACCCACATGCCAACGCTTCTAATAACTTAAACCGTGTGCCACTGCCACTTCGCAACGGACAGACAAACACCGCACTCGATTGCAAATAGGGGCGGGTATCATCCACCAATCCCATAATTTGGACGGCATCGCTTTGGAGTGCCAACATATCGGGAGTGGGGTCTTTGCCGAGTAGTATCAACTTAAAATCGGGGATTTGTTTTTGGATGAGGGGCAAAATGTCGTTGGCAAAATACATCACCGCATCGGCATTTGGAAAATATTTATAGTCTCCCATATAAATAGCGGTGTTGGGGATTTTTGCGACTTGTGGATTTGGCGTGAAAAAATCGGTATCTACCCCATTCGGCGCGAGATATACTTTCGCTTTTGGCGAGGCTTTTTGGATGAGTCCCTTATCAATATCCGACATCGCACCAACTGCATCGGCAGAAGCCCATATACGCGGTTCAACAATTCGCATTTTGAGCGCCTCTATCGCCACACCCGGACGGGTATACCATTTGGCGACCTGTGCATGTTTTCCCCATGCGCGATATTCAATGGCGGGTTCAGATAAAAAGATGGGGGTGCTTATGTCTTGTGGCAAATTTTGGAGCATATAGAATGATTCGACATGAATCATATCCGCAGGCTTTTGGGCAAGAATTGAGGCACATTTTCGGCGCATTTCGGGTGTGCCATATAAACGCATGGTAATCGCTCGCGGGGATGATAAACTCATCAAAGCGGCTTTGATGGTAGATGGGCTTGGTGGGCGCTCAACGACATGATACTCACAAAATTCACCCAATGGGGTTATATCAAATGCCATTTCTTCTGGGCGACCAAAACAAACCAGCGTGATATCATAATCGGGTTGGAGTTGCTTGAGCAAGTTATACGTCCTCATACGCCCCCCACTGATAGGCGGATAGGGCAAATAAGGGGTGAGCATGAATAAATGGGGTTTCGTCATGATTCTTAATCCTGTTGTTGCATCATTCACAATTTCGGCATACACTAAATGACAATTTTTGAGGTTGCACCAGAGTGATTGCCATGACAAATAATATCGCCAATCTTAACATTAAAGTCTTGCTGATGGATACCGATTTTTATGCGCTACAAGCCATTAATGGTTATTTGGCGTGGGATAGGCGCACCCGTGTAACATTTATGGCAGAATCTGCCGAGAGTATGTGGGAATATTTGAATAAAACCCCTCTCGCAGAATTGCCCAATTGTGTGTTATTAGATGCAGACCATGTTGGCGGGGCAGATTTATTGCGCCAAACCATCATTGAGCTACGCAAACGCATCCCCAAAGTGCAACTCTTATGCCTCACTCAATCTTTAGATATGGCGTTGATAGAGACGGCGGTCAATGCACGGATTCATGGTTATTTGCTCAAACATGAAGTCCGTTGGCATATCGCTTGGGCAATTGTCTATTCGCTCAAGCATGAGTTTGTCGTGACCAACACCATTCATCGCCGTTGCGCTTCGATATTTAGCAATCATGTGGTGCATCCAAGCCTATTACCAGTCGCCAAACAATATCCAGAACTCACAGACCGCATTGAGCAAGCCTTACGCCTGTGTGTCATTGAAGGGATGCCTGCACATCTCGCCGCCCATGAAATGGGCATTAGCTTACATACCATTCGGGGGTATATCAAAGAAGGGTATCGGATTTTAGAATCGTATGATGAAAGCGATTATCCTACCGATATGACCCCACAAGAACGGGCTTTTATGCGTTTTACGGCGCTTGAATTCGATTTGGATTAAATACTCATGACCAAACAATGGCAATCTCCTATTCTCCCGCCCATTTCAGATGAATTGCGCGAGGCTGTTCGGATTGGCATAGACCCATTTGGGGATGACCTCATCGCACGCACACTCGCCCAACGGGGCATCACATCTGCCGATGAAGCACACGCCTTTCTCTATCCCGACAGATACACCCCCACCAGCCCGTATGATTTGCCCGATATGGAATTGGGGATAAAACGCATCCAACATGCCCTCGCCCACGCCGAAAAAATCCTCATTTGGGGAGATTTTGATGTGGATGGTCAGACCGCCAGCGCCTTGTGGATATCGGCATTAAAATCGCTCGGCGGAGTTGTGGCACATTACATCCCCAACCGCACACAAGGACATGGCGTGAATGTGCCTATGCTCGAAAGTATGCTAAAAGGCGAATGGAATGATGGATTCACACCACAACTCATCATCACTTGCGATACAGGTATCACCGCGTATGAAGCAGTCACACTAGCCGATAATTATCACACACCCATGATTATCACCGACCATCATCAATTGGGCGAAACACTTCCACCTGCGTATGCGGTGATTAACCCACAACGCCTAGCCGAAAATCATCCTAAGCGCACACTCCCCGGTGTCGGTGTGGTGTTTGAATGTGTGCGAGCATTATATGGTGTGTATGGCAAAGACGAAACCGCCCTCACACCATTTTTAGACCTTGTGGCGTTGGGGATTGTCGCGGATGTCGCCGTTCAGCGCGGTGATACTCGGTATTGGTTGCAAAAAGGGTTAACTATTTTGCGCCAAACTTCACGGCTAGGCTTGCGTGTCATGTATGAACTGGCACAAATTAGACCTGATATGCTCAATGAAGAGACAATCGGCTTTCAGATTGCGCCACGCCTCAATTCATTGGGCAGGCTCGATGATGCGGGGTATGCCGTTGATTTTTTGACGGTGGATGATTTAGAAAAAGCCCGTATTTTGGCGAATCGGCTCGAAACACTCAACGGAGAACGCCGTTTTTTGAGCGATGAGATTTTTGAGGGTGCGCTCGCCCAAACCCGCCAAAATCCCCAATGGCTCGATTCGCCTGTTTTGGTGCTTGGTCACGAAAAATGGCATGGTGGGGTGATTGGAGTCGTAGCAAATCGGTTGGTAGAACATTTCAATAAGCCTGTGATTTTATTTGCCTTTACCGATGGTATCGCACGCGGTTCGGCGCGGAGTATTAACGGGGTAGACATTACGGCTTGCATCGCAGAATGTGCGCCACTTTTGCTCAAATATGGTGGGCATACGATGGCGGGCGGTCTGAGCCTTTCGCTGGATAATTTACCCGATTTTCGGCGCGAAATTGCGCGGGCAGTGCGCTCGCAATTATCACCTACTGCCAAGACCGACATGCCAATTTTGAACATAGATGCTTATATCCCCCTCTCTGCCATCACCCTCGACTTTATGGCAAATATAGACCGTTTGCGACCATTTGGGGCGGGTAATCCATCACTCACATTCGCCACAGAGCGCGTGACTATCAAAAGTTATCGGCAGGTTGGCAAATCCAATGACCATCTCAAAATTACTATTGAAGATGAAGCAGGGACACTTCAAGATGTGTTTTGGTGGCGGGCGAATCCCGATGATTTACCCAACGGAAAATTTGACCTCGCTTACATCATCAAAACCTCATTCTATAAAGAAGAAAAACAACTCACGGTTGAATGGGTAGATACACGCCTGATTGAATCGGATAATGACGAAAAACCGCCCTATTCAGGCAAAAATGTTCAATTTGTGGATTATCGCCATTTATCTGAAGGCGAAGCGATGGCAGAACTCATCATGATGGGCAAAGATGCACTCATCTGGAATGAGGGTGATGGGGTGGTGGGTGTTTCATCTGTTCGCAGACATGACTTACACCCCGCCCCTAAATTGGTCATTTGGACAAACCCACCTAGCCCACAAGTGTTAACCGATGCGCTTCATCGGGTGAATCCATCCGAAATTGTGTTATTTGCTGTTAGCCCTCACGCCGATTCGATGAACGGTTTTCTCAATCGGTTGGGCGGATTGGTCAAACAATGGTTCACCGAGAAAAAATCATTCACCCTAGATGAAATGGCGGGGCATTTGGCGCATACCACCGAGACACTATTAGCAGGGTTAGAATGGTTGGCGGTGCGTGGACATATCACCATCGAAAGCATTATTGACGGCGTGGTCAATCTGCACGAAGGTGGTAACAAATCTCCCGACCAACAAAATCCCACAACAGCCAAACTAGCCCATTTATTACAAGAAACTGCCGCTTATCGGGGGTTATATAAGACATTAGAAAGTACAAAATTCCCACATTAAAACCAAACCAATTTATCGCATTTTTAGCACTTATAGGGTACGCTTGTGAGAAAATATCCAACATTATCCAACATAGTAAGGGCAAAATCACATGCGTATCCAACGAAACCGTTCACGGTTGTCATTTCGTACACGCCGTAAAGCCAAAATGGGATGCACGCCATTCTCGTTATTGCTCATTGCGGTGGTTTGTGTTGGATTAACCTCATGGCGGTGGTTAGAGGCAAGGCTTTCTGGCAATTTGCCCATCAATTCACAAGCCACACTCAATGATGCCCAACGTGCTTTTGATAAAGGTGATTTAGATAATGCCATCGCCATTTCGCGCAATGTTTGGCAAGCAAGCCCTGCCCAAGTTGAAGCCTTGATATTACTTGCACGCGCCCTTATTTATCGCAGTTATGCCGATTATGACCGTGAGATAGACCGTGAAATCGCTTTGCAAACGACGCAAAATGCGTTTGACCGCTTCCCCCAGAATTTAGATATTCGTGCTATCCATGCCTTTGCGCTCCAAGCCAATAACCAACCTGTCCCTGCCGCCCAAATTGCACAAGATGTCTTGAATCGGAATCCAAATCACACCATGGCGCGGGTTGCGTTGGCGTTGGCATATGGGCGGGTTGGCGGATACGAAAATGCGCTGATAGAAGCGCAACGAGCAGTTGCATTGGTAGATGAGCCATATCGGATAGATAGTCTGCGAGCGCAAGCCATCGCGCAAAGCGATTTGGGACGTTACCGAGAAGCCATGATAACCATTGAGCAAGCCATCGCCATCAACAACAAATTAGCCGTGTTGCATTTTGAACATGCTCTATTCGCCTTGCAAATTAGCGATGCAGATACCGCCACCGCCGCTTATCTTAAAATTCTTGCTTTTTCATCAGGTAATATCAAAGCCCAGTTGCGGATGTGCGAATTATATAGCACCTTGCGCGACCCACAAACTGCCATGCAATATTGCCAAACCGTGACAGACCATGCGCCATCTTGGGCAGATGGATGGTATCTTTTGGGGCGTGAATATTTTTGGCAGGGACGTTTTGCATTGGCACAAGACGCCTTTAGCCGATGCACCGCCTTACAAACAGCACAAAACACCCCAGTTGAGGAACTCCATTTAGAATGTTGGTATATGCAAGGGCAAGCGGCAGAAATTTTGGGAGATTGTGATAATTTATCACGGATTTATGATGAATTTATTGCTATCACCATACGCGGAAACCTTCCACAGACATGGACATATCCGCCAGAAGGTCCCGCGATTTGTCTTGGCAGAACAACCTCATAAAAACTATTATGCGTCCTTGACCAATTCCGTGAGGCGGCGTTCTTGTTGGGTCAAAATACGGTGCATAATCAATTGAACTACCCGCAATAAGGCTTGTGAATCGTGCTTGATATATTGGTTAAAATCAGCACGACTAATTTCTAGCACCGTGGTTTCTTCTGTTGTGACCACATCGGCAGTGCGCGGGGTATCTAAGATGAGGGCAATTTCGCCAAAACTACTACCCGCCGTTTGGTAATCCAATATAAATCGTTTGCCTTCTTTAGTACGGAATACATCCACTCTGCCGAGTAATATCACATAAAATGTGTCTTCGATTTTGCCTTCAGTGCATAAATAAATGCCCGATGGATAGGTGTTAATTTTGCCGTGATTAAACAAAAAATCAATCGTCTCGGCAGGAGCATTCGGAAAAATATCGGTCAAGATTTGTTTGGCTTGTTGCGGGGATACCATACGAATCATTACTCCTCAAAATAAAATGGCACAATGCCTTATAACTATAACATCATCATGCCATTTTGACGAAAATTAGTTTGTGTCTATCTCTAGGGTATATTGGCTAAAGAATGCCCACATCGTCTGGCTGGCAGAGATGGCTTGGGTCACATATCCACCAAAACGGTCACTCAGGCGTGTGAGATTTGCACCGGGCCACGTATGCCCCCCACCTGCAATGCTATAGAACACCACATCAGCATTCCCCTCGCAATTGGTATAGCGAATCCCACTCACATCTTCTATTTGGGGCAACGTTTCGGGCGTCAAATCACATCCATTGCGTTCTGCCCATGCTAAAGCAAATGAATCAATGCTAGGAAAGGTGAACATGGCGGAATCGCCACCAACATACGGCACAATCGTATCTTCTGTGCCATGAAAAATCATAAACGGCACAGGGCGTTCTGGCTCACATCCACCAAATTCGGTATATGCCCCCGCAACACCCCCGACTGCGGTAATTTTATCGCTCAATTCACACGCCAAACGATAACTCATGCCACCACCATTCGATAATCCATTGGCATAAACCCGTGTGCTATCAATACATAGGCTTTGGCTGATGGTATCTATCATATCGCTAAAAAAGCCGACATCATCAATTTCACCTTCGATATTGGCAAATAAACCTGTTTCCCAACGTGGGACAACCCCAGACCCTTGTGGATAAACCAAAATGAAGCCATATTCTTCTGCGACAGCCTCCCAACCCGAATATCCTGCTAATCCGAGTGCGCCTTGTGCAAATCCGTGAATCGCAAAGACCAACGGCACAGGCGCTTGTGCATCATAACGAGCGGGGATATACAGATAATAAAAACGGGGCATTTCGGGATATTCAATGGTCTGCATCACCAATTCGCTACGGGCAAAATCGGGCATTGGTGGGCAGGTTGTGGTTTCTTGTGCCTGTATAGGCGCTTGAATCGTCACACCAAAAATGACCAATAACAAGACAAGTTTTATCAGTTGCGTTATCATGTGTGAATCCTTCGATATGGATGGGCGATGCCCAAAACAAATTATTTATGTCTATCGTAACCCTTTTTATTTAATAGTTTCTGAGGAGCAAAATAAAAAAATGACATTACCGAGTCACTATCAAAAATTGACCGCCACCCAATATAGCAAAAATTTTAGACAAGCTGTTCAACTTCAAACTGTGCCACTCAATTTGCCCACAGGCGAAGATATTCTTATCAAAAATATCTATGCAGGGGTAAATGCCGCCGATACGATGATGGCGGCGGGACAATATCTTCTCCCCACCCCGCTCCCATGTGATATGGGCGCAGAGGCAGTTGGTCAGGTGGTCGCGGTTGGGGACGATGTACATCAATACAAAGTGGGTGATTTTGTGTTGACCAATGCCATCGGGTGCGGTTATTGCGATTATTACACCATTTCGGCACGACGTGCCGTTGCGATTCCCGCCGCCACCCCAGAAATTATGAGCCTATCTATTGGCGGATTAACCGCTTCTATCGGCTTAGAAGTCATAGGCGAAATGAAAGCAGGCGAAACTATCCTTGTCACAGCGGCGGCGGGTGGGACAGGGCAATTTGCGGTGCAATTAGCAAAATTGGCAGGGTGCAAAGTCATTGGCACATGCAGTAGTGATGAAAAAGCCGATTTACTCCGCAGTTGGGGATGTGACCGCCCTGTGAATTATAAAACCGAAAATTTACGCGATGTATTGAAAAAAGAATTTCCAAAAGGGGTGGATGTCGTCTTTGAGAGTGTCGGCGGGGATTTATTTGATGTCTGTGTGGATAATCTGGCGCGGTTTGGGCGCTTGGTCACACTCGGATTCATCACCGAATACAAAGACCAACCCGATGTCGTGACAGGGGTACGGATTTATTATAAATTGTTGGGTAAGATGGCATCGGTGCGCGGATTTAATTTGAATTTGTATTGGAGTCGTCCGCATATTTTGGCAGAACACATGGAAAAACTCATCGGGTTGCTCAATGCGGGCAAATTGCGCCCTAGCATTGACCCTACAATATTCAATGGAGTAGCGAGCGCGGTGGATGCGGTGGAATATTTGCAAGCGGGGAAAAACAGTGGCAAGGTGATTGTGCGCTATTAATTTTTATAACCTCACCCCTAAATCCCCTCTCCAAATGGCGAGGAGACATCAAACCTACCCAGACAATGGATTTTCTCCCCTTCTCCAAATTGGAGAAGGGGTCGGGGGATGAGGTAAATTACACCCAATTCCATGCCCACCAAATGATGA
>CALDGT010000213.1 GCA_937942935.1 uncultured Chloroflexota bacterium
GCATGACCAAACACAAGTTTATGATTTTGGTGCGCCTTTGAAAATTTCTGGTGATGCTTTATCTGCAAATTTGGCAAAGTTCTTTTTGAACATCTCGACCAATGCCTTTGCTTTTGCATCATACGCGCTCTTATCTGCCCATGTATTGCGCGGATTCAAAATTTCGCTTGGCACATCTGGGACTTGGGTAGGAATCATCAAACCAAAGAAGGGTTCTTCTTCAAATTGACCACCATCCAATTCTCCATTCAACACCGCATTGATAATCCGCCGTGTATGCTTGAGCGACATCCGATGCCCTACCCCATACACACCACCTGTCCAGCCTGTATTCACCAGCCAAACATGCGAGCCATGCTTTTTGATTTTATCCGCCAACAATTCTGCATATGCCGTTGGGTGCATTGGCATGAATGGTCCACCAAAACAGGCGCTAAATGTCGCCGATGGTTCGGTAATACCCCGTTCTGTCCCCGCAACTTTAGCTGTGTAGCCACTAATAAAGTGATACATCGCTTGTTCTGGGGTGAGTTTTGCCACAGGTGGCAACACCCCAAACGCATCTGCGGTCAAAAAAATGATGTTTTCGGGATGCCCCGCTAACCCTGTTGCGCTGGCATTGGGGATAAAATCAATCGGATATGAACACCGTGTATTTTCGGTGTAGCGGTCATCATCAAAATTTGGTGAGCGGTCATCATTGAGTGGCACATTTTCTAAAATCGTGCCAAACATCTTGGTTGTGGCATAAATTTCGGGTTCTCCCTCGGCGCTGAGGTTGATGGTCTTAGCATAGCACCCGCCTTCAAAATTAAAAATGCCATCATCGCTCCAACCGTGTTCATCATCACCAATCAATACCCGCGATGAATCGGCACTGAGGGTTGTTTTACCCGTGCCACTCAATCCAAAAAACACGGCTGTTTTGCCATCCATACTATGATTCGCCGAGCAGTGCATCGGCATAATTTTTTGCAGGGGCAACAAATAATTCAAAACCGAAAAAATGCCTTTTTTAACTTCACCAGAATAAAGTGTGCCACCAACTAAAATAAGTCTTTTTTCCATATTTAAGACGATAAATGTGCCTGTGCGTGTGCCATCTTCATCAGGCTTGGCGATGAGGCTTGGCGCGGCAAGAATGGTGAATTGCGGTTCGTGGTGCGCCAATTCACCTGGGGTAGGACGCACAAACATATTCCACGCGAATAAGGCATGATACGCAACTTCGCTCACCAACCGAATCGGCAACCGATACCGAGGGTCTGCCCCACCAAACGCATCCAGTACATATAAATCAGATTGATGACTGAGGTGATTGAGTACCTTACGATGCAATCCGTCAAAAACTTCTGGAGAAATAGGTTGATTCACATCACCCCACCAAATCAGCGATTCCGATTCAGCACCCGAATTCTTAACAAAAAATTTGTCTTTGGGGCTACGCCCTGTATATTGCCCTGTCAAAACCCGCAATGCTCCCATATTAGTGAGTTCTGCTTCACCATTCCGAATAGCATGTTCATATAATTCTGCGGGGGTTAAATTCCAATGCAAATTGACACGACGCACATCCGCGGCGGTCAAACCAACACTTTCTAGCCCAGAAATCTGATGTTGCTTGGCATACATAAGATGAGCCACCCTCCTTAACTCTTTTGTCAAAAAATTTTATCAAATCATTTTTTAATTACCCTGCCTATTTTAAGCGAAATAATCAACTTTCTCTAGCGACTTTTTACACCAACCATTTGTGATATTTGTCACTTTCGATTAGTTTCGTACAATATGCACAATTCAACATACATTCATCCCCAAGATATATAGGCTTGACACTATCGGCGCAAAAGAGGAAAATTTTTAATAGACTAA
>CALDGT010000214.1 GCA_937942935.1 uncultured Chloroflexota bacterium
TCATTTTGGCGCTCATCGGCATTGCTACCTTCATCGTTTTATGGCGGGTGCGCCCACCGATTCCCTATACCCCACCAGAAAGCCTCATCATCCCCACCCATACAACTTTCATCCCTGTTGATGGTGTGATTAATTTGCGCGATATTGGCGGGTTTATCACCTACGATGACAAGCGAGTTAAAAGCGGGATAATTTATCGGTCTGCGAATTTGTCGTATATCACCCCCACAGGCAAAACCCAATTGATGGCGCTCAAGCCATGCCTGATTTGTGACCTACGGAGTGATGAAGAAGTCGCCAACGACCCACACCCAGAATTAGGCGATGTGAATTACATCAATTTTGGCATCGCAACCGAAGGCGACAAAGCGAGGCGGTTGTGGTTGCTCATTTTTCGTCCGCGCAAACTAAATACATTGCTCCCACGTTTGTATCAAGAGGTCATCCTAGAAGAAAATGCGTCCGCACTCAGTGGGGCATTACGGGCGGTGCTAGATGAAAAAAATTTGCCCATGCTCATTCATTGTACGGCGGGGAAAGACCGCACAGGGGTGGTGGTGGCATTGATATTGGCATTACTCGGTGTGCCAGAAGATAAAATCATCGCCGATTATACCCAAAGCAATCATTTTTATACCCATTATGAACAAGTCGCCCATTTATTATTGCGCCGATTAGGATTTTTGCGCCTCAATAGCGCCAATTTATTCCCGATATTGGTCGCAGACCCCAACACCATGCGGGCGGTATTCGATTATTTGCGCGATAAATATGGCGGTGTGGCGGAATATACCGAAAAGCGATTAGGATTTGGTGCGGGGAATATTGCCCAACTGAAGCGACTATTGCTAGAGTAAAATGGTCATCTTCTCAGCTCCATCAGTGTTTTTTTCTATTGTATCTGGAAATGGGGTTCTCATCAACTTGGTGGTAAGATAGATATAGCCATATTTGATTCACCACAAAGGATATAGTTTGATGAACGCACAAGCCTTAATTAAGGGAATTGGTTATAATGCCGAAGTAATTCACGAACAATTGAAAGATGTGAACCACGAAGAAAGCCTCGTTCAGCCCATCAAAAATAGCCATAGCATCAATTGGTTATTAGGACATATCATCTCATCTCGCACAATCCCCCTCAGACGGGTACAAGCAGACCCCGTTTGGACAGAAGAACAACGCGGGCGGTATCGGAATGGGAGCGCCCCCATCGTCGCAGATGGTGAGGGTGTGCTAAAGTTACCGGTGTTGCTCGCATTATTTGACCAAACCCAAGAACGGCTCATAACAGGACTCGCAACCCTCACCGATGAATATCTCGCATCTGCCTCTGACCATGGAACAAATACTTATTTTGAGAGTTTTAATTATTTTCAGTTCCATGAGACGTATCACATTGGGCAAATGACCATCATCGCCGAATTTTTGGGCAAGCCCTCGCGTTATCTTAAGGGATAATTTGTATGACCATCCACCGCGCAGGCAAATTATTAGGATTATTGCCATTCATCATCCTCGTGTTGTGGCTCCTCGCCTATGGCAGTTCAGAATATCCGTATGGTGATACCTATACGTTTAGCGCCCGCACCGCTATCGCAACGGTGGATGGCAGGCTTTCGGTAGAAGAATTTTTGCAAATATCCAATGGGCATCGCATTTTATTCA
>CALDGT010000215.1 GCA_937942935.1 uncultured Chloroflexota bacterium
TGATTCAAAGCCTGCAAGCAGTAGATGCCACACTTGCGGCGAATAAACGCGAAGAAGCAGAACTCGCCGCCACTTATAACCAATTGCTCACAGCATTAGATGGTCGTTCCGATGAAATGTTGGCGGCGATTAATCAACGGTTCTCTGATTTGCTCAGTGGGGCAGATTGGAAAAAACGGGTCGCAGAAACACGCAAGCATCTTGAAGAAGTTTTTCAAGACCAAGGTGAACAAGGTGTTGTGGACTTTTTGGGGACGGGTGGTAGTGAAAAGCTCGCCACGACCCTCGCCAATATTGATAATTACATCCAACGCGGGTTATTCACCCTTGCGATGGATGAATGTCATAATGCGATGATTGCCTCGCCCTATTATTTGCCGTTACATGTTCGGATGGCAGAAATCATGATGCGTGAAGGGCGCTTACGCCAAGCGATTAACAAATATAATGTCATCGCCAAAGCGTATATGTCACGCGATGAAAATGCACGCGCAACATCTATCTTGGCAGAGGTGCTAGAAATGGCGCCGTTAGATATATCGGTTCGGACAAGTTTAATCGCATTGCTCGAAAGCGAAGAACGCTTCGATGAGATGCTTGACCAATATATCGAACTCGCCAAAACACATAACCAATTGGGGAATTTCGATTTATCCCGCGAGACATTCCAGCAAGCAGAACGGGTCGCCAAACGGCAAAATGCACCTGCCATTAAATTGGTTGAAATCAAACATAACCTCGCCGATATGGACCAGATTCGGCTAGATATGCGTCGTGCCTTGCGGACATACGAAGAAATTTTGGAATTGATGCCAGAAGATGAACGGGCATATCGTGCAATTATTGATTTGCACTATAGCCAAGGTAATCAATTAGAAGCGACCAAGAATCTCGATAAATTGCTCAATTTATTCGCCAAGCATAAGCAAATTAACAAAATTGCCAAATTGCTCGAAGAATTGGTGAAATCGTACCCAACTGATTTTGGCTTGCGCGATAGATTGGCAAAATTGTATCAACAATTGGGACGCAAAATGGAAGCGATTGCCCAACTGGATGCGCTCGGTGAACTGCAATTAGAAGCAGGACAAAATTCAGAAGCCCGCAATACTATAAAACGGATTATTGCGCTTCAGCCAGATAATATTGATGAATATCGGCGCTTATTAGTGAAACTAGGGACAACCTCTAACCTAGAGCAACCGTAAGGGGATGGCGTGGAACTGCTTTGGACGCTCGAAAGCATAACCTTTACTGACCTAATTGACATTTTTATTGTCGCCACCTTTTTTTATGCCATTGCCTATTTTGTGCGCGGAACACAGGCAATGGCTTTGGTGCGTGGCACGATTTTGGTCGCGGTGGTGATGAGCCTGTTTTCGAGTATTTTTCAATTGCGGGCGGTGGGGTGGTTGTTGACCAACATCTTAACGGCGCTTGCGATTGCCTTGCCTGTGATTTTTCAGCCAGAATTACGCCGATTTTTAGAACGATTGGGGCGTGGTAATTTTTTTGGTCGGAGCGCCCCAGAGACGCTACGCCAAGTGATTATCGCCGAAATTTGTGAGGCGGCAGAAAAATTATCAGAACGCCGTCATGGGGCGCTCATTGTGATACAGCGCAAAAGTGCGTTAGATGATTATATCCGCACAGGGATTAGCCTTAAAT
>CALDGT010000216.1 GCA_937942935.1 uncultured Chloroflexota bacterium
AAAACACCTTAACTCTCGGTAGTCATCTGTTATGGAGCGACTTTTATGCGAAATGTATCTCCTGCCAAAGCGTTAGTCAGACGCTCTCAATTATTACTACAATTTGCCTTTGTATTCATCACGGGTGGGATATTTTTAGGGGTTGTTGGGTTGGCACTCTATGCCATTCCAAGCACAGGCGCAGGGCAAGAAATGAACCCTATCCTTAATTTGGGGCGGTTATTAATGCTCCTTGGTGGTGGTGTCTTGTTTCTCATCGGCGCGGGGATGGTCATTCGGTCTATTACATGGAAAACCGATAACGACCTCGCTATGATAACCGCAAAAGCCATCATCGAACAAATTGATGACCGTTATACCTTCATCCGCAACATCAACAGTCGCCCTATCGGTTATGTAGATGCGTTATTAGTCGGACCGGGCGGGGTGTTGGTCTTTCGGATAACCGACATTGTGGGTAAATTTTTGAATGAACGAAGCAAATGGCTCAAACGGGCAAATAATCAATGGCGTATTAACCTCACGAACCCCACCCAAGACGCACTTGATGACCTCAAAAGCGTCCGTGATTATTTGGTGCGTCATAAATTAGAAGATGTGCCTGTTTATGGCATTGTCGTCCTCACCCAACCCGAAGATAAAGCCCGACTCTTGCTCAAAGACCCTGTTTTGCCAGTGGTTCATTTAGATAATTTGGCAGGACGCTTGCGCGAAGGATTTTTGGCAAAAGACCGCGTGACCAACCCCAAATCTATCGAAACGGTGGTGAAACTGTTTTACAAAACTTAATCAAAGGATAATCTCATGAAACGCATATTCATCACGGGGGCAACTCGTGGCTTGGGATTAGAAATGGTACGCCAATATGCACAGGGGGGGAATGTGCATATTTTTGCTACCTATCGCAATGAAGCCCATGCTCACGCTTTACAATCACTTGCAACCCAATATGCACCACACATTGATTTAGTCCCACTCGATGTCGCAGACCCAGAATCAATCAAACAAATTCCGTCTTATCTCGAAAATAAAACCACTGGCATTGATATACTCATCAATAATGCAGGCATAGACCCCAAAGACGAAACACAATTGCTCGGCAATTTAGAAATGAATGCGTTTTTAGATGTCTTGCGGGTGAATACAGTCGCGCCTGCACTCATTATTCAAACCTTATTACCCTTCTTAAAAGCGGGGCATCAAACGCGCATTGTCAACATTTCATCCGAAATGGGGTCAATCGAAGAGCGCACGTATGGCGGGTCTCATGCCTATTGTGCCAGCAAAGCCGCGCTCAATATGGTTTCGCGCGGGTTATCGGCAGAACTCGCGCCATATCATATCATCGTCATCGCATTAGACCCCGGTTGGGTGCGGACAGATATGGGCGGACAAGGTGCGCCACTGTCTCCACAACAATCTATTTCGTCTGTGTTAAAAGTGATAGATGGGCTGACCACACGTCAAAATGGACATTATCTTAACTATCGCGGGAAGAATGTCGCATGGTAAATGCACAACTCATTATCGCTCCTGTCGGGGCAGGCAAAACCGAATTTGTCTTGAACGAAGTGAATCGGCAATTTATGGACAAACGGTTTGCCCGCATCTGGGTTCTGTTGGCTACCCAGCGCCAAGAAGTTGCCTTGCGAGAGCGACTGTTCAAAAATGGGGATACGCCGGTTTATTTTAATATCGAATTTTTTAATTTCTTTAGCCTATATCAACGCCTACTCGATATGGCGGGCAAACCACAACGCCTCATCAGCACCACCGAACAGATGATGCTATTGCGCTATATTATCGCCGACCTAAAATCACCATTATCAGTCTTTGCACCTGTGGCACAGACCAACGGATTCGCCCGCATTGTGCGCGAATGGATAGAAGAACTGAAGCAAAATCGGGTGACAGTGGATGATTATTTGGCTGTGGCTTCATCCCCGCGTGAGCATGACCTCGCGCGGATTTATGAGGCATATCAATCGGCACTTATCAACCATCACCTCATGGATAATGAGGGACAAGGCTGGTTAGCCGTCGAGACGCTCGAAGATGAACCAGATTTATTGACCAATGCTCAAATAGATTTGCTCATTGTGGATGGATTCGACCAATTTTCGCACACTCAAGCCGATTTATTAGCCAACATCGCCAAACAAATCCCGCAATTGCTCATCACACTAACCCAAGTCACAGGCAGAGAAGCCACCATCGGCAGGCGTTTTTCGACTGCGAAAAAAGAATTAGAACATGCCTTTGAACGCGCCCATGAGCGCCTCATCACCACCCCTATCACCGCACCAAGCACATCTAAACACGCCGATTTAGCGCATTTGGTAAACACAATTTTTTCGCAATATGGTCATCCAAAACCATCTAGTGGGGGAATCACCTTCTTAGAAACCGCTACCCCAACGCATGAAGCCGCTCATGTATTGCGACGAGTAAAAGGCTTATTACTGAATGGGGCATCACCAAATGACATCCTCATCGCGGTGCGTGGATGGGAAGACTATCGTAAACCCCTCACGGCGTATGCCGAAAAATATAAATTACCAATCGTTTTGCATTATGATGAACCCCTCACAGAAACCCCATTTGTGATGACACTGTTATCTGTTTTATCATTGCCAGATAATCACTTTCCGCGTAGAGCCGTCTTAGATGCACTCCGTTCTCCCTATATTAATGGAGCAGGGCTTTCATCAGAAGACATAGACCTACTAGAGATAATTTGTGACCATCAAAAAATTACGCATGGCTATCTGAAATGGATGAGTGCAATTAAGAGCGCCGTTTACACACCATCTGACGATATGTCGAATGATGACGAAGAAATTCCGCCTCTTGCCATCACCCAAGAACAAGCAAATCGGCTATTGGAGAAATTAGGGGCATTTTTTGATAAAATCACCCTGCCAGAAAAAGCCTCACTCGGTAGTTATATTCTGATGGTTGAAAAACTTATCGGTGCAGACCCTCATAAAGATGCTGATGACGATGAAACAGACAACCAGCCAGATGATGACAGCCTGAATATGATAGCTAACCTGCGACAAAGTGATGAAACATGGCTTTGGCGCGATTTGTTGGT
>CALDGT010000217.1 GCA_937942935.1 uncultured Chloroflexota bacterium
CTGAATGTGAATACCCCAGAAGGGGCAGATTATGTCGAGTTGATGAATTGGGCAGGGATGTTCGCCGAATATAGTCATCGCCAAGTGCATAAAAATTTGATGTATGCCATGTATGAGCGCGGGTATCGGCGACTTGAGGAACAAAATCAGGTCTATTCACGTCATAATTTTGCATGGTTAACATCTGCTGGATGGGTGCATCGGAAAGGCGCGACACCAACCCCAGAGGGCGAATTGGCGATTATCCCCGCGACAATGGGAGACCGCACTCAAATCGTGTTGGGGTTGGGCAATCCAGAGGTGTATGAGAGTGCGTCACATGGTGCGGGACGGGTGTATTCTCGTGGGCAGGCACTTCAACAATTCAAAGGAGATACCGCCCAATATGTCCTCGCTAATTATGATGTGACACTTATCGGTGGTGGTGCAGATGAGCATCCACTGGCATATAAAAAGATTCAAGAGGTGATGAAGCATCAATCCGATTGTGTGCGACCAGTAGCCGAATTTATCCCTAAAGTGGTGCGGATGGCAGACCCGCGTTTTGGATATGGCAAACGCTAAACCGATTGTGTGCGTTTATTGAGTTGCCACAAATATTGTAGGGGGATAATCCATGTGATGAATCCCCCTATAACCGACAAGATGACGGTTAAAATGGGGATGATGGCATAACGGTCTAAAAAGCTAAAATATTGGTCAATATTGCCCACAAAAACCACCTCTGCTTCTAATCCATCCTGTGTGATGCGCCCTAATAAAACGGCAGAATTTGATGATGTCGGGGTGATAAATACAAAATTTTTGGCGCGGGTTATCTCAACTGCTCCATCTGTCAATGTGAATCGTTCAATGGTGCTGGTTGTTATATCTTCTGGTGCATTGCCGAGTAATAAAACACGGATAGACTTTTCATCTTTTGTAGGAGTTTCAATCGTTTGTAATTCAGTTAGCGTGCTAATGGGCGATAAATTTCGTGGTGATAAAGCCGTCTTCCATTCGGACAAAGAAAAAAGTGCCACCAACATGAATAAAAGCCCAAACACGATGAAGGCAGGCAAAAGACGGTTGACTGCTTTGGGTGTGCTTGTGCTGGTTAAGAAAAACCGATAGGTGATATAAACGACAAATATCAAAAAAAAGAATGCGAGTAACATAGAAACATCTCCAAATTATTTTGCGTTATT
>CALDGT010000218.1 GCA_937942935.1 uncultured Chloroflexota bacterium
AAAACCATTCCCTCATAAAAAGCACCGATTTCGTTTTCAATGAGTTTGCCAACGAAAAATCGAATATCAAACATCTCACCCCCCCAATGGGCGCTTCATGAACAACACACTGCGCGTCACCTCGATGCACACCACCCCATTCTGATTTTTGCCGATATGCTTGAGTGTCACCACGCCCCTATCGGGTTTGCTATTGCTATCGCGTTTGCTGACGATATGCGTCTCCACATACAACGTATCCCCGTGATACATCGGGTGCGGATGGTTCACATTTTCGTAACCCAAATTGGCGATAATCGTGCCTGCGGTGAGGTCATTCACGGTGATGCCCACCACCAACCCCATCGTGAAGATGCCGTTCACAATCCGCGCCCCGAATTGGGTTTGTTGGGCAAAATGTTCGTTCAGGTGTAACGGCTGATTATTCATCGTCAACGCGCTGAATAGCACATTATCCATCTCGGTGAGCGTCCGCCCGATACTATGTTGGATAACCATGCCGACTTCGAGTTCTTCAAAATATTTTCCAGACATAAATATTTTCCCCTTTTTTGATAATCACTATATTTTGCGAATCATTATAACAACACCCACCCCAATTGTGTGGCGCGGATGACGGCTTCTGTTCGACTTTGGGCATTCAGTTTGGTCAAAATGGCGTTCACATGAAATTTGACTGTGTTGGGGCTAATGCCCAAGTCACGTGCGATTTGTTTATTCGGCAATCCCTCCGCTATGCGCTGTAACACCTGTGCTTCACGCGGGGTTAAATTATCGGCAGGTATAAAGTGCATATCGGCATCATCTGTCGCCGTCAGAATACCCAATAAGGCGGGGTCTATCACCACCAAGCCATCGGCTAAAGCGCGGATGGCACTCTCGATACGCTCAATGGATAACGGATTTTGTGGGAGCAATCCGATTGTGGCATTTTCGGTGATTTGTGAGCGCACGGTGATGAATAATCGCCTGCTCACCGTATTATCGGATGTCAAAAATAAAATTGGCACACCCAATTCAGATAATTGTGGCGCGGTGGGCAATTCATCATCCACAATCCAGACCAAAACATTTGCCCGATACACATCTAATATCGCAGATGTGAGGTCGTTGGGGTTAATTTGCCCAATAACCGCGAGCGAATCGGATTGTCCCAAGAAGGTCGCCAACCCCATCCGCGCCAATAAGCCTTGTGCAATCACTAAAATTTGCAATTCGGCAGTTGTGTTCATCGTATCGTGTCCAATCGTGGATATAATGATTATAAACCTCACCCCTAAATCCCCTCTCCAAACAGAAAGGGGACTTAAAATCAGGTTTTCGCCCCTTCTCCAGCGTGAAGAAGAGGCGGGGGATGCGGTTTTATTTAGAAGCATACTCACAGGAGGATAAGAAAAACGTATTTATAAAATTTTTCATACAATCTGTAGTAAAAACTAGCATAAAATTAGGACATCATGTACAATTTTGCTTATCATCCGTCTCCATACAAAGGAAAAAATTATGATTATTGGTATCCCAAAAGAAATTAAAACAGATGAATATCGGGTAGCACTCCCCCCAGCAGGTGTGCGTGAATTGGTCGCGCACGGACATCAGGTATTGGTGGAGACGAATGCGGGCGCGGGTAGTGCGTTTAGTGATGCCGAATATACTATGGCAGGTGCGAAAATTGTCCAAAGTGCCGAAGAAGCATGGACACGCGCCAATATGGTGATTAAGGTCAAAGAACCGCAACCAGTCGAATATCCCTATATGCGGGAAGGGCAAATTTTATTCACCTATTTGCACCTCGCCGCCGCCGAAGAATTGACCCACGCCATGATAAAAAGTGGTGTTACAGGGGTGGCATACGAAACTGTCACCGACAAAAAAGGGATGCTCCCCTTGCTTGAACCCATGAGCGAAGTTGCGGGACGGATGGCGACACAAGTGGTCGCACAATATCTGACCAAAACAGTTGGGCAACGTGGGATTTTGATGGGTGGCGTACCGGGGGTTAAACCTGCGAGTGTCGTGATTTTGGGCGCGGGGACGGTTGGGATGAATGCCGCAAAAATGGCGCTCGGTATGGGCGCAGATGTGACGGTTTTGGATATTAATATTGACCGTCTGCGTTATTTGGATGATACCATGCACGGACGTTTGACCACCATGTATTCTAATTCTGGAAATATTGCCGATGCAATTCGCCAAGCCGATGCCGTGATTGGCGCGGTGTTGATTGTTGGCGCAAAAGCCCCACACCTCATCCGCAGAGATATGCTCTCGACCATGCCAACAGGCAGTGTGATTGTGGATGTGGCAGTTGACCAAGGCGGTTGTGTTGAGACCACCCGCCCCACCACCCATAGCAACCCCACCTATATCATTGATGGTGTGGTGCATTATGGTGTGGCAAATATGCCCGGTGCTGTCCCCAGAACATCCAGCCTCGCGTTATCGAATGCGACCTTGCGTTATGCCTTGCGCCTTGCCGATGCAGGCTTACATGATGCCATGCGCGGCGATGCGGGATTGATGAACGGGTTAAATATCCATGAAGGCAAAGTGACCCACCAAGCGGTTGCCGAAACCTTTAATTTAGATTTGACCGATGTACGGACAGTGATTCGGTAATCTATCATCTTGGGACGACATACGCGCTTGGCGCTAGTCGTCCCTTACACGCCCTGTTTAGGAACGTACTGGCGGACTAGAGGCTTTTCGCCTCGTATGTCCGCCACATATTTCACCCCTTTTTCTGATTATCATAAAACCGTTGCCACTCGCGCTCAAAATCTTGGTCAAGATTCATCACCACAGGGTTATCACTGGGCAATTCTTCGACTTGTGCTAGATGGTCTTCGAGCGCCTTGCGGATAAACCACACCATCTCATTCGTCTCAAATGCCACATGAAAGCGATGTGCGCTCCATGATAATCCCAATAAAATCAGGCTCAATGCAATGATGACCAATGGATGCCATGGGGTATAAATGAGGATGGATGTCATAAAAGCAGGGAGCAAAAAAATATCGAGCAAATACAATAATCGGATGTGTGTATCGAGGCGCAACCGAAATAAATTATCCCCAAATGGCACAAAAACACCATTCATCACGGCGCTAAAGGTGGTGCGCCTGCGTTGCCACCAAATTTTATGCGTGGTGGTCATCTGAAATCCGCCTGAAGTTGGTTCTAGGTGATAGCGCCTGCCATAGGCGAATAAATTGCGATGATGCAAGCGTGATACACTCGGTTTTGAGGCAGTTTTCATCAGTTGGATGCAGGATTGAGGCGTTGCATTCACCATCAACAAAACAGGCTTATCTACCTGCCAAAAGAGGGTAATGAGGCGCTTTTTGAGCCATTCCCGCCGAGTCATCGCTCATTTATCCTATCGGTTCTGCGACAACAATCGTGCGTTCCAAATATTGATTACTAAAAAAATCGTAACTACCACAAGTAATCAATGTCAGACGGGGTTCAATAGTCGGGTAAACAGGTGTGAGGTCATCGGGGGTGGTAGTATATACCTCAGTGATGACATATTGCAATTGAGCATCGCCATCAAATACGATAATTCTATCGCCAACCGCCGCCTGATTCAGTAAGCTAAACACCCCTTTGTGACCATCGCGTAGTTCCACATGCCCCGATAGCACCACATTTCCGACCTCACCCACCCGCGCTGTGCCTTGTAAATGCCCAACATTCGCGCCTAATAAACTCACATCCCAAATACCATCTACCAAATACACATCAATAATCGGCGCATTCACCGCCAGCGCGGGGATGACCAATGAGGTCACTTTGGGGAGAGGGGTGGGCGTATTGGCGATAAGTGGTATATCTGTTGGTGCTTGGGCGACCATTTGGGTTGGGACATCGGTGACTTGAATCGTCGCTGGCGGAGTGACGGTAGGCGGTGATGAGGGGGTGCGTAAACCATCAAAAATGAGAAATGCAATTCCCCCTATCATGCCAAGCACGATGAGGGTTAAAAATGTCCGAGATGAGGAAGAACGTCTACGATACATAAGCCTTATAACTGATTAATGAGTTTCATGCCCTGTTCAATTTGAGAGACACATTGCCGATATTCCGCTTCCATGCCAAGTGTATTATACAACTGACTGGCGGCATAAAAATACTCAACTGCGCGATCATATTGTTCTAATGCCAAATAAATACGCCCAATATTGCTCAATAATTGGGCTTCGGTGGTGGTGTCTTGTACCATTCGCGCAAGCCGTAATGTTTGGGTATATAAATCGAGTGCTTCGGCAAAATGTTTACGGGCTTGTTTGGGTGTATTTGCCAATTTGCCCAAATCCATTTGAATATTCCCCATCATGGTCAATCGCAAGGTTAAATCGGCTTGCTCTCCCAATTCGCGGAATAAATCTGTTGCTTCTTTAAGATAATTAAATGCAAAGACCAATTCACCTGCGGTCATGTGGCTATTTGCCAAATTACCCAAGCGAGTCGCCATACCTCGTTTATCATTAAATTCGCGGGCAATTTCAACCGATTGAGTGTGAAACTGGATGGCATCTTGCGGTTGTTTCATATCATCATACAACAAACCCAAATTGCCCAACCAAATGCCCATGCCCCGTTTATCATCAATATCACGGGCGATGACCAGCGCCTCTTGCAAATATTCTTTGGCTTTGTCGTAATGTCCCAATTCGCGTAGGATATTGCCAATATTACCAAGCAATCCACCTTCGGTCACGCGGTCATTATCGAGTCGCGCACAACGGAGGGCTTTCTGAAAATAATCTAGCGCCCGTTCTGGTTGATTGAGCCGATAATAAATGAGCGCCAAATTGCCAAGATGTCGTCCTTCTGCACCATAATCACCCGATGTATGTGCGAGTTCTACCGTCTCGTGTAAATAAGTAATGGCGCTCTGGTATTGGTGATTTTTGAGCGCGAGACGCACCTTTCGCAATAAATCTAGTTGATGATTGGGGTCGTTCATTGCGATTTATCATCCTTTTTCTTGATTTCTGGCTTAGGCAAATCGGGCAAGGGCAAAACACGCCTACGCGGTTTGTCTAATGAAATATCTTTGATAAACATTTGCTCGGTAGGTGTATTTGGGACATTATCATCTGGTAGATGTGCCAAATCGGGCGGTTTTTGTGAATTTGTCGTGTTATTGGTGGATGACAGTTCACCATATAAAGGATTCAATCGCCCTGTTTTGGGGAGCAAAGTCGGTTTTAAGGGGATTTCTTTGGGTTTTTCGGTCACAATGGTGTCGAGGATTGGTTTATCGAACAATGTCAGCATAATATGAGTCACACTGCCCTTCAGCAGTTGACGGAGCAATGCGACACATTGTGATTGAATATCTTCATAAACAGCAGGGAGCAAATCGCCTGCTTCTAAATCTTTGAGCAAAATATCCATCAGTGACAATAATTCATAATTCGTCACCTCATTGGCATTCGGTTGGCGCATCGCTAAATAGGGCAAAACAATCCCCGCCATCCCATTCAAGACAGGTGAGGCATCGCCAATTAATACCACAACTGGCGGGGTGAGTTTATCGGCATATTGGGCTTGGATATTGCTGAATGTCGGAAAGAGTGTGCGTGCCAATAATCCATAAAAATGTGCATGAAGATTCACCCATGCTTCGACTTGTACATCAACAGCTTTTGGGGCAGATAAACTGCCAACCATCACCAAAACACCATAACGGGCTAAATCGCGGGCGAGTTTTTGCACACGCCCCACTTTATCCCCTGCTTGTGACCAACCTGCGGGTGTGAGATGTGGCGCGTGCCGTTGGGCGAGTTTGTATAAAATGCGTTCAAGACGGTCAATTGCCATATCAATTTTATCTATCAATCATCAAAAAATAATAACCATCCTCATTATAACCCAAAACTAACTTAAAATTCCGCCAAGAATTAGCCAAATTCCTAAAATTGCCAACACAATAACAGAGAGGGTGAGCATAATGCGTGTGAAGCGTTGGTCAACACGGCGCAAGCGGTCAAAAACCACCACCCACATCGCCAATAGGCTCAAAAAGGTGATATAAAACGCCAGCATCAGCGAGGCGGCATGTGCCAGCGATATATCTAGGGCTTGGCGCAAAAGTGGTCCTGTAATTGTCCCCCAAAAGATATACGGACCGGGGCTAAGGGCATTCATCAAAAATCCACGCAACATTAAATCGCGTGTGTTGGTAGGAACATCCACTTGTGTATCAAAATTTATCCCTTTTTGGAGCGATTTCCATGTCGCCCATGCTAACCACAAGGTATATGCGCCGCCCGCTATTTGAATGAGTCGCACGCCAGAATCGGACAATTGTCCCAAAATAAAGGTCATGGTGATGATAATGGGAATATCCACTAATAACGGAGAAAAGATGACCAAAATCCCCCTGCGCCATCCATAAGTGAGTGTGGTGCTAATAATATACATCGTAAAGGGTCCCAAAGCTGTGCCTGCGGCAAATCCAAACCCAATCGCTGGAAAAACGAACATTTCGAGCATAAACAGCCATCCTTTTTGATATGCGATTGTAATAAAGGATGATTATAACAGATAAAAAATCGGCATGATGTTCTTATCATGCCGATTGCTAAGGGATTAGGCATATTGCGCCAAAAATTCGAGTAATGCGGTGTTGGTGTCTTTGGGGTTATTCACATTAGACGCATGGGCGGCATCTG
>CALDGT010000219.1 GCA_937942935.1 uncultured Chloroflexota bacterium
ATATTCATCCAACACAGTATAACCCGGTCCACCACTCCCTGTGCCAGTAGGGTCGCCACCTTGTGCCATAAAATCGGCTAAAACACGGTGAAAGGTGGTATTGTTGTAATAACCATTTTGTGCCAAAAACACAAAACTATTCACAGTGAGAGGAGCAAGGGTTTCAAACAAATCCACATACACCGCACCAGATTCGGTGCAAAGTACCGCCGCATAATCCACACCTACTTCTAAAACTTGTTCGGGTTGGGTATATTCGCGGGTTTCTGGTTCTGGAGCAGGACTAGGAGCAGAGGCACAAATTTCATCGGGGGTTTGACGATTGTCAGATTCTTGGGCTTGGCTCATCATCGGCACGATGAAAAAACCAATCAAAAGAGCAGAAAACAATTTTTTCATTCAACATTCTCCACAAATACATCATAAACAAAGGCGTTAAAACACCACTTTTTCAGTGTATCATAATAGACGGCTATCAGAAAAGCGCCTATCAACCGTCAGGCACAGCCTATAGCCATAAATAGCGACTGTATGATAAGATTTGGGCTATGAATAGACGACTGAACAAATACCTACTAATACTCTCACTCATCGGGGCGACATGGGCTTTATTTGCCTGTGCGCCAGAAGAAACGATTATCATTCGCATCACACCAACCCCTGCGAGTGTGGTGAATTTGCCTACAAGCACAGCAACACAAACAGCAACAAATGAAGTAACACCAGAGATTACCCCATCCCCATCATCAACAAACACCGATACACCGCCTATTGTTGAGCCATCTCAAACTGCTCAACCCATCCCAACGGTTGGTGAAGGGACTCGTGTAGGTCCCGTTGTACCACCCAATTATGTCTTGCCGACATTAGTCATTCCATCCCCCATTATCCCAACCATTACACCTGTGCCTGTCACAGCAACCCCAAGCGGACCAACTGCCACACCAATACCCGTCCTAGATGCTTCACGTATGGGGATTCAGATGTACTCAAATGTTGGACAAGCCGAATGGGAGAGCTATGTTCAGCAAGCAGAGCGTACAGGTGTGCAATGGATAAAAATTCAGGTGAATTGGGCATTTTTGCAACCAGAAGCACCCAATGTATTCAATGAGCAAATGCAACTTTTCGAGCGTCAGGTCGAAGCCGCTTCTCGTCCGCCAAATATGCGTGTGATGTTGAGCATTGCAAAAGCACCTAGCTGGGCGCGGACAGTGAATAGCGAAGATGGTCCGCCCGATAATCCACAAGCATTAGCCGATTTTATCACCTACATGCTCACCCAAACCAAAATCGGCGGGGCAGTGGATGCTATCGAAATTTGGAATGAACCCAATCTCATCCGTGAATGGCGTGGGACATTACCATTTAGTGGCTCTGGCTATATGCAATTGTTTACACCATCTTATAATGCCATCCGCGCCTATTCGCCAGCCATCCAAATTATCACCGCAGGATTAGCCCCAACAGGCACTATCGGTTCAGATACTGTAGATGACCGCACCTTTTTACAACAAATGTATGGTGCAGGCTTGGCAAATTATGGCACAGATGTATTTGTGGGCTTACATCCGTATGGATGGGGGAATGCGCCAGATGCGCGGTGTTGCGATGCTATCCGCGATAGGGGTTGGGATGATAATCCCAAATTTTTCTTCATCGAAAATATCGAAATTGCCTATAGCGTCATGCAAGCGAGTGGTCACAATACCAAATTATGGATTACAGAATTTGGTTGGGCAACATGGGAAGGGCTCCCCACAGAAGCACCCGAATTATGGATGACCTACAATACCGCCCGTGACCAACTCAATTACACCATTCGCGCATTTCAAATTGGGCAGTCTTTGCCTTATATTGAAGGCATGATTTTATGGAATTTGAATTTTGC
>CALDGT010000220.1 GCA_937942935.1 uncultured Chloroflexota bacterium
AAAGAAGGGGATGAACAACAAAACGATGAATGTTGCCATCGTCAGCATACGCCCGATTTGCGCTCCAACATCACCCACAAGGAACGGAAATAAGGTGATGATGGCGAGGGTCAAAATAACGATTAAGCTAAAAGTTGTAGCGCGAATAACCCCTTCACGAAACCGTGTATCGCGTTCTGTCGCAACAGGGGTTAGCCACCATCTAATAAAATTCATGAGGGAGTTATTTGAAGACGTTTTTGATTGATTCAAGGTTCACGCACCTATAAAATAAAAACAGACACCTTTATTTTAACATAAAGATGTCTGTTAGATAGTTAAGTCGCAAAATTTCATAAATTTTTTATGGACGGCGCAAAAACACGCTAAACATGCTCCCGTGTCCGAGTTCGCTCTCGACCTCAATCAACCCGCCGTGTTGCTCGACAATGGTTCGAACAATCGCCAACCCCAAGCCAGTCCCAGAGATTTTTGAGTTTTGCTCTCCGCGTACCCGATAGAAGGCATCGAAAATATTCGGCAAATCTTTTTTAGGGATGCCAAACCCGGTATCGCGCACACGAATAGCGACTGCATCATCGTATATATCACAAAAAATATCCACGCGCCCACCATCTGGTGTGTATTTAACCGCATTGGTGACGAGGTTATCTACCACACGCATCATTTGTTTAGAATCGAGCATCAGGCTGACCGATTTTGCGGGCGGGGTATAGACCAGTGTGATATGTTTTTGGTTGGCGGGAATATCTGCCCCGCGCAATGAATCTTTGAGGAAAGCACCAAGGTCGGTCATTTCAAGATTTAGGCTTGCGCCTGTTTGCAATTGTGCCAAATCGAGCATATCGGTGATGAGCGATTGAATCCGTTTTGCCCCACTAGAGATGCCATCTACATATTCTTTGCCAAATTGCTCAAATTCTTGGGTGGTCATGCCATCGAGGAGTGCCACATATCCCATGATAATGCTCAGTGGATTTTTGAGGTCATGCGTCGCCGATTGCACAAATTGTTGTTTCATCTTGTCGAGTGCTTCAAAGTGACGCATATCGCGCACATACCGTTCTTCAATTTGTCGGTGTTGGCGCACAATCATCAAATGAGTGGCAACCCGCGCCAAAACTTCGCGCAATTTGAACGGCTTAGTGACATAATCTACCCCGCCAACCTCAAATGCCTTTACAATTGCATCCACATCGTTGAGTGCGCTAATGAAAATGACGGGGATGTCTTTTGTCGCTTCATCGGCTTTGAGGCGCATACATACCTCATAACCATTCATACGTGGCAAGTTGATGTCTAACAAAATCAAGTCTGGCAGAG
>CALDGT010000221.1 GCA_937942935.1 uncultured Chloroflexota bacterium
TATTACACGCAGACAATTTTTGCAAACAGGGGCAGTTGGGGGTGTTTTGGGTGTGAGCCAAAATTTATTCCCGCGATGGATGCCCCGCATGGCATTTGGACAAGCAGGCTCGCGTGAGCGTGATGTGATGGTGGTCATTTTTAATCGGGGTGGGATGGATGGATTAAATGCAGTCGTCCCATTTGGTGAAGGTGCAGGTTATTATGACAAACGCCCAACCATTGCCATCGGTGAACCAGATGGCACAGATAACACCGCCATTAATCTGAACGATTTTTTTGGATTGCACCCGCGCTTGCGCCCACTCAAAGATATTTATGATGCAGGTGCATTGACCGTGATTCACGGTGTTGGGTCTCCAGACCCATCGCGCTCGCATTTTGAAGCGATGGAATTTATGGAACGCGGTATCCCCGGTGATAAAATGACCGCGACAGGGTGGGTGGCACGCCATTTGGCGACAGCCAGTTGGACAAATAATTCGCCATTCCGCGCCGTTGGTATGGGGACAATGCTCCCCGCCTCATTGCGTGGCGAAATTTCGGCATTGGCATTGCGCTCGATTGCCGATTTTCATTTGGGTGGCAGACAAGAACAACTTGCCCAAGTCCAAAAAACATTATCGGGCTTGTATCGTGTTGAAACCCCTACCGATATTTTATCGGGGCAGGCGGCGCAAGTATTTAACACCATGACCCAATTAGAAGACCTCGCCAATCAATATTATGAACCGCAATATGGTGCAGAATATCCCGATAGCGAATTTGGACAAGGCTTGCGCCAAATTGCCCAACTTATCAAAGCCGATATGGGCTTAGAAATTGCCTGTGTGGATAGTGGCGGTTGGGATACACATGACGGTCAAGGTAGTGTAGATGGTGAAATGGCATTTTTGTTAGATGACTTTGGGCGTGGACTCGCCGCTTTTTATGCCGATATGCAAGACCACATGTCGCGTGTGACCGTTGTCACTATGAGCGAATTTGGGCGTACTGCTGTTGAAAATGCTTCAGCAGGCACAGACCATGGACGCGCGAGTGTGATGTTTGTGATGGGCGGGGCATCGGCGGGTGGTGTGTATGCCGATTGGCGTGGGCTAACACCAGATGCGATGGATGAGGGCGACCTCGCTGTCACCACCGATTACCGCGATATTTTGGCTGAATTGCTCATCAAACGGGTAAAAAATCCGTTGGTAGACCAAATCTTCCCCAACCATACTGTGAATTTGCATAATATCTTTGTGGAATAGGCGAGGTGACTGATGAAGAAAAATCTCCTTTTTAGTATTGCGATTTTGCTGGCATTTGTGGCGGGTAGCCTGTTTTCATCGCGCCAAAATAACCTAGAGGCACAAACCAATTTCACCGATGACGATGTGATTAATATGGTAGCCACATCCCCTCAATTTAGCACCGTCTTGGCAGATGTCGAAGCCTATACAGGCGCTTGGAAAGCCGTCACATTCGATACTAAAAATGCGTATGGGATATGGCGTGTGTATTTTTCCAGTGCGAATGATGACCAAGTGGGGTGGGCAGATGTGAACCCACAAAATGGCAAAATTTATTCTTGGGATGTGTATATCCCTGCCACAGATGCCCAAAAAGAAGTTGCTATTCCAATTCTTAAAGAATATTTGGGCAATCATCCCGATATGTTGGAATTGCTTCCCAATCCCGCCCAATACGAATTTTATGTGGATTATGATGGTTGGAATAATCACTGGGGTGTGTATATTGCCGCCGATGAATACGCGCTTTGGGTGACTGTTGAATTTGAAAATGGTGGGTCTCCGACTGGGCTAGAAAACCCAGAATTGACGGGTATTTATTTTCCAGATTTACCCGATTATGACCAATGGCTACAAGATACCCAAGCCAAAGCGGTGAATATTGCTTTCGCTAATCCAGATATTGGTGCGGCATTGCGTGGTAATACATGGACAACCCAATCAGAACGGGTAGAAGGCGATATTTGGTCTGTTGCGTTCTTTGTAGATGATAATTTGGTTGTGACAGCGACAGTAGATTTGGCTACCGAAGAAGTGATAGAAGTGGTCACACCATAAGGCTATAATTTTTGTCTAGGGGCTTGCCATGGCAAGCCCCTACAACATTTCATAGGTAGCATATACTTAAAATGCGATGACACTTGCGGGGTCTTGAGTCAGTTTGTTGTTGCTGGTTGAGCGAATCTCAAAATGCAAATGTGGACCTTGAGAATTACCTGTATTGCCAGACACCCCAATCACCTGACCAGAAACCACATCTTGACCACAAGAGACATAAACACCACCATCATCTAAATGTGCATACATACTGATGGTTGGTCCATGAACAATCGCCACCATATTCCCGTATCCCCAACTATCCCATCCCGCAAAAATGACACGTCCGCCGTTTGCCGCCTTTACAGGTGTGCCAACAGGGACAGCGAGGTCAATGGCAGGGTGATAGCTGGTAAAACCACGCATGATGACATACCCACTATCTAATGGATTTGTCCAAAATGTGCCACCGACAATATCTTGTGCAGGACAAGACCCTTGTTGGAATTGTTGAAACAACACCTTGTTCGGCGCAGAGGATACCGCAGGGGCATTTGGATTATCTGAATTAGCGACATTACCATCACTAGGAATAATTTCGATGGCAACTTGCCAAACAACTTGTTCTGCCTCACCATCAGGGAAAAATAACGGTGTGCCATTGCGTGGCGTAGATTCTGGGGTAAGGGATTGTTCATTCACAACAACCCGATTATATGGAGAATCTAACAAAATATACGGGTCAGATAATTTGTATTGTGTCGTCAATTCGGCAATAGTGGCACTTCCGAATGTTTTGATATACACCCCATCAGCAGGTGGGATATTCACCACATCACCGGGGCGCAATACCTGAACAATCTTACGCGGATTTGACCATGCGAGCGTCTCTGGCTTTAGTCCAAATCGAATTGCAATGCTATCAATGGTATCCCCTTGAGATGCCACATATTGAATAACACCATCACGCGGACGGTCTGGGATAATGGTGAATGGGTCTAATAAATTGCGCTCTACTTGCCCATTCATAACATTATTTTCGGGTGTAATTGGCATAGACAGCAATTGTTTAGCCGTTTCTGCATCTAACAAGCGCAACCCATTAGCAATGACAACCCATTCTGTCGGGATAAGCGCATCTGTAGCTTGCACAGGATTAGCATCATCAGCATTGGTTATAACAGGCGCATCTATAATCGAGGTTTTAGGCGGGTTGGTCAATAAAATAACCGCGCCAACGGTGAATCCGATTGCCCCCAATATCAGCAATAATGCGACGAACTGATTCCTAACCTTCAATGCCAAAAATGGCTCATTGGGGCGGGTATCATCTAATAAATCGGGAGATTCGTTCTCAAAATAATCCTTTTTATCAGGCATAAAACACCTTTCTCGCTAAAATGCGATGATACCTGCTGGGTCTTGGGTGGCATTATTGGTCGTCCCACGAATTTCAAAGTGCAAGTGCGGACCCGATGAATTGCCTGTATTGCCCGATGCACCAATCACCTGACCTGCCACCACATCTTGACCACAATTGGTATAAAATTCGCTCAAGTGGGCATAAATAGTGATGGTCGGTCCATGAACAAGGGCAATCATATAGCCATAGCCAAAGCTATTCCAACCAGAAAAAATCACCCGTCCGCTATTGGCGGCTTTGACTGGTGTCCCGACTGGTGTGGCAAGGTCAATCCCCGGATGATAACTGGCATAACCGCGTGTAATGACATAGCCACCATCTAACGGATTAACCCAATATGCCCCACCGACAATTTCTTGTGCAGGACAAGACCCTTGTTCCCCATTTTGGAATACAACTTTAGGTGTGGGGGGTGGTGCAGATGGGTCGGTTGTCCCACCATTGCTCGTCGTATCCCCTTGAATAATTTCGACAGCGACTTGCCATACAATTTGTTCGGCTTCGCCACCGGGAAAGAATATCGGTGTACCATTACGTGGGGTAACATCAGGTGTGAGGGCTTGTTCTTGCACCACAGTCCGATTATATGGCGAATCTAATACAATATAGGGGTCTGATATTTTATATTTTGTGACCATCTCTGCAACGGTATCGCTACCGAATGTTTTGATATATACCCCATCTACAGGCGGAATATTGACAATATCGCCCGGACGCAATACCTGAATAATTTTGCGCGGATTTGACCATGCAATCGTCTCTGGTTGCAGTTCAAAACGGGTGGCAATTGTCTCGATGGTATCCCCCTGAGAAACCGTGTATTGAATCACTTCATTACGTGGGCGCGATGGGATGATGGTGAATGGTTCTAATAAGTTTCGTTCCACCACACCACCCGTTGCACCTTGTTGCGATAAAATGGGCAAAGCGAGCAATTGTTGTGCAGTATTGGCATCTATAGTCGGCAATGGTTGAGCAACACCCCCATTAATCGTAATTTCTGGCGGTGTTGTTGAGATTGGTTGTGTAGGTGCGACAACTTCTGTATTCTGATTTTGGACGATTTGTTCTGGGGTATTGATTACAGATGTGATTGGTGTCTCTGAGGGTGGATTAAGCAACAACATAACCGTTGCAACAGTGAAGCCCACCGCACCCAAAATAAGCAACAACCCAACAAATCGGTTGCCCTTTTCAGATGTCACTGTCGGGAAAAGACCAGTCGGGCGTGTATCTTCTAATGGGTCTTTTTCGGATTCCGATTCTGGCGGGAGTTCATCTTCAAAATAGTTCTTTTTTTCTGTCATAATCTACAATCCTTTTGAGATTTAATTTTTTCATGGTAATCAGATTATAGCCATTGTGCAAGGCTACGTAGGGCAACCGTTAGGAAAGATACTATGTCTATTCAACATTCAATCACCCATTCAGACCCATTAAATACAGTTTTTAATCGTAGGGGCTTGCCATGGCAAGCCCCTACATCACAAATCACTACGCTTGTCCTATTATTGATAATTCTCATCCTTGCGGCTTATTTGCGCTTCACCAATTTGCCCAACAATCCTGCATGGTATACTGATGAAGGCACACACCTAAGCATCGCACATCACCTTATGCAAGGCGAAATCCGTTATTTCGCTGTCACAGATTCCATGCTCGTGTTCGCCCGCCCGCCCTTATTTCATGCGTGTTTGGCGGTCATCAGCACCATTTTCGGTGAGGGAATCGCAACCTTACGCGGATTCACCGCATCATTAGGAATATTATCCACACTTTTACTCTTTTTGATGATACACATCCTCACCCAAAAGCGATTTTTTGCCTTATGGGGGGCATTTTTGTATGCCATTTATCCCCAAGCCATCCTCTATACCCGCTTCGGATTTAGTTATGCGTTATTAATTCCTCTAGTCATCTTAATTGTTTTATTTTTGACCAAGTATATCCAAACAGGGCGCAGGAATGGATTGGCACTCGCGGGGATTTTGGCGGGAATTGGCTTGTTAGGTGATATTATGATGGGGTCTATCATCGTCATTGTGGGGGTAATTGCTTTTTTTAAGTCGCCCAAAATGCTGTTTTGGCTCATCCCACTCATGGCGCTCCCGTTTGGGATGTATGCAGGAATCATGATGCTGGCTCACCCATCCGCTTTTCTATTTGACCTCAATTTCACCCTCAATCGGTTGGGGGGAATCCCAATTACCAAACAACTGAACACCATCACCGAAAATTTCACCATGCTCCTCTCGACTGATTGGTGGTTTCCGTTGGGAATTGCAGGGATATTCCTCATCAAACCACTTGCTCTGCGCGTGGTGAGTGCTTGCTTGGTCTTGTTACCCATCCTCATCATCGGGCGGACAGTCGCATTATTTCACCTGAGCCTATATTACATGAGTCCATTATTTCCGCTAGTGATTTTAGGTGTTGCGACTATTTCTTGGCGCGGGGCAGATTATTTGATAACTACCCTACAGCCCATGTTGCACGAGATGGTTTTGGTTAATCGCCTACCTCTGCGGATTCATCAGGCGATAGCAAGTGGGTTATGCCTTATCCTCATCGGCTCACCCTTGTGGTATACCAGCCAATATACCGTCAATAGCATCAATACTCATATTCAAACCGCGATAGACCCATTTTTAGTGAGTGGAGACGATGGCGAGGCGGTCATCGCATTTTTTGAATCTATACCCACCCAAAACACCCTCATTTTAGCCTCTCCGAGCATCGGCTGGGCATTAGAAGCCTATACATCGGCGCAGGTTGCCGATTGGCAAATGCACATTGCTTATAGCGGGTATGATGCGGTTCACCTGCCCTATAATTTGCCTCATGAGCGATATGTGTTTATCCCCACAGTAGATAATGCCGATTACGTGGTGATAGACAATATTTGGCGCAATTGGGGCAATATTCACATCCCCCAAGCCGTTGTATTATACAACACCATCATAACCGATTGGCAATTGGTCTTTGAGGCGGGGACATTGGCGGTATATCAGCGACCACGTTAAAATAGACTCATAAAAATTATATTTTGGAGATTAAAAGATGAAAATTCGTGTGGATTGGGACAATCCAGATAAGACAATAATTTGTTGGCATTTTACAGATGAGTGGCATTGGGAAGATTTTTATTTGGCGGCAGGAATTTCGGTCTCGCTTCGTAAAAGTGTTTCACATGGCAAGCCGATTGCGCTCATTTTGTACACAGGTGAAACAGCACCTCAGCGCGGAGCGGCGCTCACCCACACGCAAAATGCCCTCCTCATTAAACCCGATGGACGTGATGTGATTGTCGTGGCGGGGACACATCCATTCACACAACGAGTCGCTCAATTATTCAGACAACTATATGGTGAAATGGCAGATGTGAATTTGGTAGATACCCTAGACCAAGCCCGCGCCCTCATCACAGAAAAACGGGGCGCGGGTGGGGCATAATTATTGTCTTTGGGCGCGGCGGTTATCCAAAAAGGCTTGGATATATACAATGACCTTATCGAGTTCTGCTTGATGCTCTGGCAACAATTTTTGTACACTGCCAAGTGTCTCTAAGAGCAATTCTAATGGATAATCACCATCTGTTGGGGCAATGCCAAGCGCAACATCAATCACATCCCATGCTTCTTTGAATTTGCCTTGTGCCAAGCGAGACGTAATTAAATCGGCGTGCGCCCAATAATTATCTACATCAGCAAAGGCTTCGGCTTGTGCCAAGCGTTCCACCCGCTTAAATGTATCAACCATTTTGGTGCGCTCGCCTGTTTGCAGATACAGCATCGCCAAATTGCTGAATGGATAAGATGAACTTTTGGTGGCACGAGTGGCGGCTTCATATTTGGTGATGGCTTCTTTGAATTGCCCCCGACGACGATACAACCCACCTAATGCGCCCCACCACGATTCACCATCTTCATCTAATAAAGAGGGGGAATCGGGCAATACCTTGAGGAAATAGGCTTCGGATTGATTGTATAAAACATCCCGTTGTTGGCGTGTCTTCAGGCTTTCTTCGGGTTGTCCCTCTTTTTGTTGTTTATCTGCTAGTTTATCGAGTTTATCGCCCATACGCCGATACACATAACCGAGAGCCGCCACCGCTTGCGAAAAGGTGGGGTCTAATGCGATAGACCGTTCAATGTGCTTTTTCGCATCATCCAAATCACCTTTTTGGGTATACACATAACCCAAGCGATAATGAGTAATGGGGTTGGTCTCATCCAGTTCTAACGCCTTATGATAAGTTGCAATTGCACCCGCATAATCTTGTGTTTTATATTGGCGTTCTGCAAGAATCAACATTGAGAGGGCTAAATTGGTGTTGGTTGTACGCCGTTGCACCGAATTTCGTAAATCTTCGGTATTTTTATTGAATGTACTAAAATACTCATCCATTTGCTTTTGGCGTTCAATTAAATCGGTCTCAAATTTCTCTTTGGCTTTTTTCAGTTCATTTTGTGCCGATGCCAACCGTGTTAGACCAATCGCCCCAGCAAGCACCGCGAGGATGGTTAAGACTGTCCCAAATGCCTCAAATAACCCTAATAGATTAAATGCAAGGTCATTGGCTGTTCGCGCCTCATCTAAGGCTTTTTCGGCTTCGGCTAAAATCGCTTGTGCTTGTGTATCGGTAGGTGGCACCGGAATCGGTGTTTCTTCTTGTGCTACAATGGGCAATGCCACCAAAAACACGATAAATAACAAAGCGAAAAACTTGATATATCGCATAAAAGCCCCCTTCTAGGCATGTCCTAAAAATTTTATACTCAATTTTTGACGGATACTTTCCGCCCCTTCATTCGTCCCAACCAATTGAATATCACCACCTTTTAAGATAGCGCGTAAAATCGTTTGGGTGGTGCGTCCTGTGCGAAATGCTGTCGAAACTTCATCGGCGGCGCGTCCACTGCCATCTAAGACAATAATTGGCAATTTGTGCTTATCACGAGTCGTCGCCAGATAAATTTCTTGCATGGCGATTTTGCCCCCATTAATCAATATGCCAACGGCAGGCTTACGACCAGTTGTGCCAGCCCCACTCATCGTCATCGTCAGGTTAATAATCATCTCGCTCTCTGCGCCCCATTCATCTCCCTCGACCAACACAAAATGGGTATGACCATCTTCGAGTTCGGCTTGAGCATTGGGGTTTGGATGGTCTGGGTACGAAACTAATCCGCGTGGCGAAACACCCAACAACGGAAATTTGTATTTGTTGCGGATGCGAATATCACCGCACATTTTCATGATGCCCGATTCTGTACCGCCATCAATCAATGTGATACCGTTTTTTTCTGCAAATAATGCCACCGCTTCCATCATCAATTCGGTCTGCTTTTTGTCGTAATCGCTCATACCCGATGCACCACCACTGATGAATAGAATTGGTTGTGGGGGCTTAAAGCCAAGCGTCCGCAACAAAAAGGCAGGATGTTCATTCGGTTTAGACCGAATTGCCCTCGCGGTGTTGCCATTAGGAAATTTTATGGTGAAAAGTGTATTCAAATTCGGTAGACTACTCATTATTCTCTATTTATCCTATCACTTCACCTACCATCAGAAGAGATGTGATTCTCATGACAGCACCCTTTTATCAAGCCTTACTATCTTGGTATGACCAAAATGCCAACCCACTCCCATGGCGGATATTGCCACATGAGCGCCCTCATACCATGCCAAATCCATATTATGTTTGGCTTTCAGAAATCATGCTCCAACAAACACAAGTGGAAACCGTCATTCCCTATTATACTCGTTTTATCAAAGCCTACCCAACCATTCATAACCTAGCCAATGCCCCATTAGATGAAGTCTTAAAAATGTGGGAAGGTTTAGGATATTATAGCCGTTGTCGTAATTTACACCACACCGCCAAGCACATTTCTGCCCAAAATGGGCAATTCCCCCCAACTATTGAGGGGCTGATGAGCCTGTCTGGTATAGGTCGTTATACCGCAGGGGCAATCGCCAGCATTGCTTTTGATTTGCCTGCTTCTGTACTCGATGGCAATGTCATCCGTATTTTTGCCCGTCTCACCGATTTGCCCGATGATGTCACCTTGCCCACCACCAAAGATGCCCTTTGGAAATTAGCAGATGAGTGGATTCCATCGGAACGGGCAGGCGATTATAACCAAGCCTTGATGATGCTAGGGCAAACCACCTGCACCCCAAAAAATCCCAAGTGCGAGGCATGTCCCATTCAGGCACATTGCCAAGCCTTCGCCAACAACACCCAATCAGACCGCCCTGTTAAGGCAAAAAAAGCGCCCACCCCACATTATGATGTGGCGGCGGGTGTGATTTATGGGGCAGATGGCAAAATCCTTATCGCACAACGCCCTCCAGAAGGATTACTGGGCGGATTATGGGAATTTCCGGGTGGCAAGCAAGAGGCTGGCGAAACCATGCCTCAAACCCTCGTGCGCGAATTGCAAGAAGAATTGGGCGTTACGGTGGCTGTTGATGATTTAATTGTTAAGGTCAAACACGCATTCACCCATTTCAAGATTACGCTTCATGCCTATGCGTGTCATATTGTGGATGGCACACCCCAAAAATTGGATGTCCACGATTTTGCATGGGTCACATTGGATGAACTGAGCAAGTATGCGTTTGGTAAAGCCGATAGAGGGGTGATTGAGGCATTATTAGACCGCAAAAATCGGTTATTTTGAGATGAAATCATCCCGTAGAGGCTTGCCATGGCACACCTCTACGGGATAGGTGTTATTCAAATGAGGAACATCTTGTGTAGTTGTGTTTTATGACTTTACCCCTTCACACCACCAGATGTTAACCCGCTAACCAAATATTTTTGGGCATAGAAGAAACCGATAATCACGGGGATTGTGACCAAAACAGACCCCGCCGCCAAATGATGCCAATTGGTCGCAAACTCAAACACAAATGAGCGCAGACCAACAGGTAATGTGCGATTTTCTTCTTTGGACATAAAAGTGAGCGCAAACATGAACTCGTTCCATGCTGTCATAAAATTATAGAACGATACCACCGATAAGCCGGGTAAGGTGAGGGGCAGGGCAATGCGCCAATACGCCCCAAAGGGGGTGCATCCATCCACAATCGCCGCCTCTTCGAGGTCATAGGGGATGGCATCGAAAAAGCCTTTGAGCATCCACACACTAAAGGGTAAGGCGATGGTGCTATAGGCGATAATCAACCCCTGAAAGGTATCGAGCAATTGAAGCTCTTTGAACATATTGTAGAGTGGGATGACCAAAATCGCACCCGGAAACATCTGTGTGATGAGAAACCCAATGAGCAACAAGCGCCGTCCTCTAAACAAAAATCGTGAGAGGGCATAGGCACAAGATGCCGCTAAAAGCACCCCGATAATCGTTGTGATGCCCGCAACAGTGAGACTATTACTCGCCCAACGCCAGAACAAATTAATTTCGCCTTGTCCTTTAATTTCTTTGGTCATGCCAAACATGACATATTCATAATTGGCGACTGTGAAATTTTCGGGGATGATGCTAATGCTACTGCTTTGAATTTCGGGTAATGTTTTGAATGACATCGAAACGACCCAAAAAACAGGAAACACCATAATGATGCAGGTTAGGATGAGGACGATATGTGTGATGAGATTGCCCACCTTCATGGGTTCTCTGTACTTTTTATTCATCGTCACAGTTTGACCTTTTTCAAGCGACTTAATCGTGGTCGTCATAAAGCACTCTCCTGACCGGGGCGACTGAGTACCCGAATATAGACAAAGCTAAAGAATAAAAGCAATGCTAAGATGATGGCAGAATAGGCGGCAGAGATGCCATATTGTTCTTGGTCGCGCCCAAGTCGCCATGCCCACGTTGCCAAAATTTCAGTTTGGCGAGAGGGGTCGCCTTCAGAGACCAAGAAAATGACATTGAAGCTATTGAATGTCCAAATAACACCCAATAAAACGGCAGTCATCATCACAGGACGGAGCATGGGTAAGGTGATGCCTGTGAATTTCTGTCGCCAATTTGCGCCATCCACTTCTGCCGCTTCGTATAAATCACCGGGGATGCTTTGCAAACCACCGAGCATTGTCACCATGTTGAATGGAACAGCTAACCACGTATTTGCAATTACAACCGCTATCATGGCGGTGGTTGGGTCTGCAAACCAGTTAATATCTGTGCCGAAGAAGTTATTGATGAATCCGTATTCGCTGTTATACAAAAATTTCCAGACGAATGCAGATATATACGAGGGAACAGCCCAAGGCAAAATGAGCGCCACCCGATAAACGGCTCTGTAGCGGATATTGCGATTGAGCAGTAATGCCAATCCTAATCCGAGCAAGATATGGGGGACAATATTTGCGGCTGTCCAGATGAGGGTTTGTCCAAATACTTGCCAAAAGTAATACCGTTCATCTTCAAAAATATTGATGTAATTGCGTAAACAACTGATAGGGGGGACTAATTCATCTTTGTTGCTATCAATGTTGCATTGTAGTTCGTATGATGAGGGAGTGAACTTTCCACCGATGAGTTTTGCACTATTAAATTTATCGGCATTGGTAAAACTTAAATAAATCCCATTCACAAGGGGATAAAAAACCAACAATAGTGTTGCGATAACGGCGGGTGCAATGAAAAAATAGGCAATGCGTCTTTTGACCATATCTGCTATTCCTTGCCACAAATGCCATATTTGGCAGGTTGATAAATAAAATGAGGGGAGACTTGCTCCCCTCATCAGGTTTATTTAGGGTGCTTCTTATTCACCGGGTGCAGGGGGTTCAGATTCGAGCAAGAGTTCCCATGCGGCGGCTACTGCATCCATCGCTTCTTGGGCATCTTTTTGCCCCAAAATGACGGCTTGGTATTGAGCGCCAAATTCGGTGTAGATAGAGCCACCAGCGACCAAAACTGGGCGGTTGGTTGCAACTTGCATTTGAGCCAAGAAGCCTTGCAAAATTTCGTTGCTGGCAAGTTCTTCATTTTCATAGGCTTCGAGCAAGGTTGGGACCAAGTTCAATTCGAGGGCGAGTTTCACTTGGTTGTCGACACTGTTCAAGCAACGAACAAAAGCCAAAGATTCTTCTGGATAATCTGTACCAGCATAGATGGTATAACCATGACCACCGACTGGTGAACCTTGACCAACTGGACCTGCGGGGATGGGGGCAACACCGAGGTTGGTGGGGTCTTCAAAGGCTGGACCAGAGAGGATGTCTGCGGTTGCCCATGGACCAATGAAGTGCATGGCGGCGGTACCTTCTTTGAAGGCGGTCATCGAATTGCCATATTGGTTGGTTGGGTCGTATGCGGGTCCCATGCTACCTTCTTCCAACATGCCAGTGACCCAAGCAAGGGCTTCAACGGTGCCTTCGCTATTCACGCCAATGCTGAATGTGCCGTCTTCGTTGACGGTAATCAAGCTACCACCGTAGCCCCACATCACAGCTTGGAAGGGATATTCTGCCCAGAGGGTCGCTAAACCATAAACAGGAGCATCTTCGGTGCTGAGTGCTTCGCTGACGGCGAGGGCGGCGGCGCGTAATTCTTCGAGGGTGGTTGGAACAGTTTCGATACCAGCGGCGGCAAGCATGGCTTTGTTATAGACCAATGCGGGGGCATCTGTAACTTGTGGGAGACCCCAAACACGTCCACCCCATGTATTGTAATTGAAGGGGGCGACCAAATAGCTAGCGCGTTCTTCTTCTGTCACCATGTCGGTGATGTCGAGTGTATAGCCGAGGGCGGCAAATTCTGGACCCCAAGCCACTTCTGTACGCAACACATCGGGCGCATTGTCGCCTTGGGCGGCGGTACGATAGGTTGCTTGTGCTTGGTCAAATGGAACATATTCGTAATTGACGGTGATGCCTAATTCTGTGGCACATTCTTCAACAATGACACCAAAAACTTCGCGTTCTTGGTCATTCATGGTGTCCCAGTAGGTGATGACGACATCTTGAGCAACACTCAATCCACTGACGACTAAAATCATAACAACTGTTAATCCAAGTAAAACTAAACGTTTCATTCTCTATTTCTCCTATGTGATAGAAGTATCTTTATGGTTGATTAAACCATGAGGCATTATAACGCCTTAGAAAACGATTCCAAATAAAAAATATGGACAATTTGCACAAATTTATGAAAATAACATTAATGGAGCATTGGTTTTAGATAAATCGTTTTATTATTTTCTTCATCAAAAATGCCTCGCATATCCCCCAAAAACCGATTAAAATGAGCTATCTACCAACAATTTGAGGGATAAAATCACATTATGACCAATACCTTACGGCAGGGCGGAATTGCCATTCTCGATTTTGGCTCACAATATACCCAACTCATTGCAAGGCGTATTCGTGAATTAGGCGTTTATGCAGAAGTGTTTCCACATGATATTTCTGCCGAAAATTTAGCGATTCATGCACCAAAGGGGATTATCCTTTCTGGTGGACCGAGCAGTATTTATGAACAAGATTCTCCAAAACTTTCGCCAACCATTCATATTGGCGAAGCGCCGATGTTAGGGGTATGTTATGGGATGCAACTGATGGCACAAGCACTAGGTGGCAAAGTGACAGGCGGGACAACTCGTGAGTATGGACGTGGAAAATTGATTCAAACCGCGCCTAATCCGTTATTTGGTGATTTACCGCACGAGATGACGGTGTGGATGTCGCATGGCGACCATGTAGAAACACCCCCACGCGGGTTTGATATTTACGCCCAATCCGATAACGGATTACTCGCCGCCATTGGCGACCCAGCACGCCGTTTATATGCTGTCCAATTTCATCCAGAGGTGCGCCACACCGAACATGGGATGAGCATTCTCAGTCATTTTGTATTTGATGTGTGTGGATGTGAACCCAAATGGACACCCGTCGCCTTTATTGAAGATGCTACATCCAGAATCCGCGCTCAAGTGGGTGATGGTAAGGTCTTACTGGCATTGAGTGGTGGTGTTGATAGTGCTGTTGCCGCCTCGCTTATTCATCGCGCCATTGGCGACCAATTGGTCTGTGTATTTGTCAACACAGGTATGATGCGAAAAGGCGAGCCAGAGCAAGTTGTGACTGTCTTTCATGATGAACAACACATGAACCTGATTGCGGTGGATGCGACAGAGCAATTTTTAGATGCGCTATCGGGTCAGACAGAGCCAGAAGCCAAGCGTAAAATCATCGGCAAGCATTTTATTGATGTGTTCCGCGCCCAAGCCGATACATTAACAGGTATCCGCTTTTTGGCACAAGGCACAATTTATCCTGATGTGATTGAAAGCGCGGCGGGGCATAAAACCGCCAAAACGATAAAAAGTCATCATAATGTGGGCGGATTGCCAGCCGATTTCAAAGAACGGTTTGAATTGGTTGAACCATTGCGCGATTTATTCAAAGATGAAGTGCGTAAGGTGGGGAGTGCCTTGGGTTTGCCCGATAGCATCATCTGGAGGCAACCGTTCCCCGGACCGGGTTTAGCGATTCGGTGTTTGGGTGAAATTACGTGGGAACGCCTAGAGACTTTGCGCGAAGCCGATGCGATTTTCTTGGATGAATTGGCTAAAGCCGATATGTTGCACCCGCATGGGGATGTTCCCGCGCAAACATCACAATGCTTTGCGGTGTTACTGCCTGTGAAAAGTGTCGGTGTGATGGGCGATAATCGGACTTATGAAGAAGTGTTGGTGTTGCGTGCGGTCACAACTGATGATTTTATGACGGCAGATTGGGCGCGGATTCCGTTTGATATTTTGGCGCGTGCCAGCAGTCGGATTGTGAACAGTGTGAAGGGGATTAACCGCGTGACATATGACATCACCAGCAAGCCCCCCGCCACGATTGAGTGGGAGTGAATTTCTTAGCATCTCTTGCTTTGTATAATGAAACACATAATCCTTGAGGTGAGAATTATGGACAATATTCACATTCAAATTAACCCATCAGTGAGTAATGAGCAACTCAACGACCTGTTCGCTACTGCGTGGGAAAATTATAAACCACATGATTTCCAATCTATCTTAAATCATAGCTTGCTTTATGTTTGCGCTTATCATGATGGACGACTTGTCGGCTATGTGAATATGGCATGGGATGCGGGAGTGCATGGTTTTTTGCTCGATACAACCGTTCATGCCGATTATCAGAGACAGGGTATTGGCGCTCGTATGGTGCAAGTGGCAGTGGATGCGGCGCGTGAACGTGGGATTGAGTGGGTTCATGTTGACTATGAACCGCATCTTGAGAAGTTTTATCAACAATGTGGTTTTCAACCCACACTGGCAGGACTTATTAATCTATAGTGTGTGTTGGTGTATCTGTTATCAATCCTCGTATCATAAGAACACGCCTGTTGAATGACCTGCCCACTATCCGATATAATGCCTATATCATCAAATGAAGGATATTAGGCATTATGTCGCTATTGATAGCCAGTCAACTCTCGAAATTTTACGGACCCGATGAGGTCTTTAATAACATCACCGTCGAAATTCCGCATAAATCACGCATCGCATTGGTGGGACCCAACGGGGCGGGCAAAACCACCTTGCTGAATATTTTGGCGGGATACGATACCGCTACAACGGGGTCTGTTACCACCGCGAAGGGTATTACGGTTGGATTTTTGCCCCAACGCCCTGAATTAGCAGGCGAACATACCTTATATGAAGAGCAACTCCGCGCATTTGACCATTTGCGCCAGATGGAAGAGCAACTCTCGCAATTGGAACATGATTTATCCGACCCCGCTAAACATGACCGCGCACTCGCTGAATATGGGGCATTACAAGAAAAATTCGAGCGACTCGGCGGGTATACCTATACGCATCGCATTAAAACAGTATTGCATGGGGTGGGGTTTGATGAGGAAGATTATGGTTTATCCCTTGCAATCCTCTCTGGTGGACAAAAAACCCGTGCGTTATTGGGGCGGTTATTACTCACATCTCCCGATTTGCTGATTTTAGATGAACCCACTAACCACCTCGACATCAACGCGGTAGAATGGCTAGAAGGTTTCCTGAAAGAATATGAAGGCGCAGTTTTGGCGGTGAGCCATGACCGCTATTTTATGGATAATTTCGCCAGCACCATTTGGGAACTCGATTATGGCGCACTCGAAACGTATCGGGGAAATTATAGCCATTATGTGAGCCAGCGCACCGAGCGACATGAACGCTTGCTCAAAGAATATGAGGCACAACAAGAATTTATCGCCAAAGAAGAAGAATTTATCCGCAGGCACATGGGCAGTCAACTCACCGCACAGGCAAAAGGTCGTCAGAAAAAATTAGAGACGATGCGCCGACGCGGAAAAATCATTGGCAGACCACGCGGGGAGCGCAAAGATATGAATTTGCGCCTGCAAAGCGCGATTCGCAGTGGGGATAAGGTGCTGATGGCAAAAAATTTGGCGGTGGGATATAGCGATGCACCCGCGCCCTTATTCACCATTCCCGAATTGACATTGTATCGTGGCGAAACTGCCGCGCTCATCGGTGGGAATGGGGTGGGCAAAAGCACATTTCTAAAAACCGTGATTGAACATCTGCCCCCACTAGGCGGTGAGGTGAATTTGGGCGCGAGTGTGAAGGTTGGCTATTTCGCGCAGGCACATGAACGCCTAAATCCTAAAAATACGCTCGTAGATGAAATCATCGAGACGAAATATATGCCCGTGAGTGAGGCGCGTAGTTATCTCGGTGGATTTTTATTCAGTGGTGATGATGCGTTCCGCACGGTAGACACACTATCAGGCGGGGAACGCGGACGGTTGGCATTGGCGAAATTGGCGCTATCGGGTGCGAATTTGTTGCTACTCGATGAACCGACCAACCATCTTGATATTGATAGTCAAGAGGTATTACAAGAGGTACTCGCTCAATTTGAAGGGACTATCCTTTTGGTGAGTCATGACCGCTATCTGATAGATGCGCTTGCGAGCCAAATTTGGGAGGCACAGGCAGGTAAAATGACCATTTTTAACGGGACTTACCGCGAATTTGTTGCCTCTCGCAACAATTTAGCCATTTCTGTAACCTCCGATAAACCCGCCACGAATGGAAAATCAACATCTGCCCTCAAACCAACAACCACCAAAAAGGCACACGGATTGAATCCATTTCAACTGAAAAAACGGTTGGATGAGGTGGAAAATCGGATTCACCAACTCGAAAATCAACTGGAAGAATTGCATAGCGCCATCGAATCCGCCAGTGCAAAGGGGAATGCCAAAGCGGTGAGCGATTTGGGCGCACAATATAATCAAACTGAAGCCGAATTAGAATCTGAAATGTCTGAATGGGAAAGGCTCATGGAATAATATATGCACCCAATTACGATACAAAACATCATTTTACATCCCATCGCACTGCCGTTTGTCGAAGTGTTATATACCAGTTTTGGTGGAGAAGAATTTAAGTCGGCGATTATTGCTGAATTGCACACATCCGATGGTGCAATCGGCTGGGGCGAAATTGTGGCGGATGTGCGTCCGGGCTATGGTTCAGAGACGATGACCAC
>CALDGT010000222.1 GCA_937942935.1 uncultured Chloroflexota bacterium
ATTGGTCATGTTGGTTTCTCCTTCTATCTATAGATAAAATAATCATCATCAAAACAATAAATCATGTTGGTTGATTGTAGGGGCTTGCCATGGCAAGCCCCTACGACCATTACCGATTTGGTGAATTTGTAGGGGCGAGGCATTGCCTCGTCCCGCATGGGCATGATTACCGATTTTTTTGTGGCGGGACGACCCAGTGAGTCGCCCCTACGACCATTACCGATTCTGGGATATACACCGTTTCCGCATATATCATCCCATACGCCACCATTTTCTACCCCAAAATCGCCTCTTTCACCCGCGCCAATAACGCCTTGCGCGTAGAAAAATCCCCCGCAGAATCGGTTGTCACCTCAATCAACACCGATTTGCGGTTGTGGATGCTATCCGCAAACACCGCCTCAAATTCACCCGCCGATTGTGGATTCGCATAATCAAGCCCATACAATTGCGCGACAGGGGCGAATGTGAGTCCATGCGGGGTGAGGAAATAATCAGTGAATTCGGGGTCGAATTGGGCAATCGGCAGGCGGTGAAATATCCCGCCACCATCATTATTAATCACCACTAGCGTCATCGGCACACCGCAACGGCGCACCGCGAGTAACCCGTTCATATCGTGATAGGCGGTAATATCGCCGATAATCGCGCACAAGGGGTTATCCCCATGCCCCGCGCCCAAACCTAATGCCACCGACACATTGCCGTCTATGCCCGATGCCCCACGCATTCCATAGGCGTGAATTTGCCGATTATCCCCGCGCCCGAATTGGTCAAAATTGCGGATAGGGAGGCTATTCCCCACGAATAAGACACTATTTTGTGGCAATAAATTCACGGCACGATGCACCACCGCACCATCAAACCATGTATTAGCCAATTCGGATGATAATGCTTCCCATGTGGCGCGTTCTGTGGTTTGCCATGCGCTGGCGAATTGTCCCGCATCTTGGCGATAGGCTTCATTTGCCTCGCCCATCGCAAAATGATTGCGACTATCAGCATAAATCGCTTTGATAACGTGTGTCATGATGAGTGTCGGGTCGGCTTGGATAAACCAATCGGTGCGATAACTATCATCTGCCCAAACCCCATTCTCATGAATATGCACACGGCGCACATGCGCGGGCAAATTATCCAGATAAACATTCAGCCAATTGGATGTCGGGACGTATCCAAAACGCACCACCACATCAGGCGTTGGCAGGGTGTGAGGCATATTCAAAAAGGTATCATAGGCGGTGATGGCTTTATCCATTTTGAGGCGCAAGCCCGATGCACCATCCACGATGACGGGGTAAATAGTGGCAAAATCATTGAGTATATCGGCAAGGTCGGGTGGGCAATGTGTCCCACACACCAATAAAATTTTAGGCGTGCGGGTGAACATATCTGCCAACCGATTCACCAACATTTGCGGAATCATGCGCGGGTCATCTGCAAAGTTGTCATGACTAATATAAGGAAGCGATTTATCTCGCGGGATGGCATCCTCTGGAATGGTCACGGTGTCGGTTGGGACGGGTATCGGCTCTAATGGTTTGCGGAACGGCATATTGATATGCACCGCGCCTTTGCGGATGCCCATTGTGGTCGCAACCGCACGACTGGCGATGCTCCGCAAATAACGGATGGTGAGGGCGGATGGTGTGCCTTCTGGCGTGGGCAAATCTACCGCCCATAACGGATAATCGCCGAATATTTTTATTTGGTCAATCGTCTGATTTGCGCCACTATCGCGCAATTCAGGCGGTCTATCGGCGCTGATGACCAGCAGGGGGATGCTACTTTGTGTCGCCTCGACCACGGCAGGGAAAAAATTAGCGACTGCTGTCCCCGATGTACACACAACCGCGCTCGGTGTGCCTGTCGCCATGCCGATGCCGAGCGCAAAAAAGGCGGCGCTCCGTTCATCCAAATGCGAATAGACTTTGATATGTGGATGTTTGGCAAATGCCATCACCAGAGGGGTATTGCGCGACCCCGGAGCAAGGCATACCGTTTTTAAGCCTGCGCGGACGAGTTCATCCACAAAAATTTCGGCGTATAAAATGTTACGGTTGGACATGGTTTAGGTTCTCCATAGCGATAAAAGCACCCCCATCCCCAGCCCTTCCCCCACTTCGTAGAGGAAGGGGGTCGTACAAAAACGTTTTTTCTCCCCCTCTCCATGTAATGGGGAGGGGGTTGGGGGGTGGGGTTATATTCCGAAAATAATTCATCATCATTTCTCAATCCCCAACGCGCCCATCATCGGGCGGAATTTGAGATTTATCTCATCCCACTCTTTGCGCGGGTCACTTTCGGATACAATCCCCGCGCCCGCATACAACCATGCGCGGTCATGTTGGGTCACACCTGAACGGATTCCCACCGCAAATTGACCATTCAACGCGCCATCAATCCAACCAATCGGAGAGGCAAACCACCCACGCGGGACAGGTTCTAAATCGGCAATCAACGCCATAGCGATATGTTGCGGGTCGCCACCGAGCGCGGGTGTGGGATGTAAGGCTTCGATAATTGGCAAAATGCCACAGGTTTGGCGCAATTCTCCCGAAATGGGGGTGTGTAGGTGTTGGATATTGCTCAATGGCATGACATCGGTCTCGCCAATACGTAATTCATGGGTGAGGGGGATGAGTCGCTCACGGATTTTATCCACCACCAGTTGATGTTCATAACGGTCTTTGGCGCTACGGCGCAATTCATCTGCCAATTGCGCGGTTTCATCCGCCGTTTTTCCGCGTCTGATGCTCCCCGCTAATGCCATCGTGCGGAGTGATGTTCCGTCTACATGCGCCAATAATTCAGGTGTTGCGCCATAAAACGCATGATGGGGGCGTGGCTCAAATAAAAAGCGAATCGTCTCTGGGTATTGCTTCGCCAAAAAATCAAGCGCGAGGTCTACATCTATCGGGTGGGCGAATTTGGCTTCGCATACTCGTGATAGCACCACTTTTTTGAGCATCCCTGCTTTCATTTTTTCGATGGCGCTATTCAAGCGTTCTTCCCACACATCATACGGCATAGGATAACGGATGTCGGTGGTTTTTGGGGCATCGGGCAAGGGCGGAATCGGCTTGGCGAGTTCTGCTAATTTTGCCCGTAGTGCAGTATCTAATTCGCGCATCAATTGACGCGGTGTTTCGTCGGCGCTGATATGGGTGTTGATGGTCAACCAGCAATCATCGCCCATTTTGAGCAATTGATAATGGGGCAAAATGAATTGTGCGGGCAAAAAATCTGCCCACGCTTCATCGGGGATAAAATCATCACGAAACGAAAACCCGCCGAATAAATGCGGTTTGGCGAATGGCGGGGCAATGCCTTCGCCTGTGGCGAAAACCGCATTGCTAAACAGCTCACGCGCTTGCGATTCGATATGATTAAAACGGTCTTGATACGCGATTAATTCCACCGCCACACCACACCCCGCCAGCGCAATCGCCTCATGTCCGCTTTCCCAATAAAAACGGGGAAGCCCACGACTATGCGCCAAAAATTGACGCGGGGTGATATTTGGGCAGGGTAGGGCATAACTAATCAAGCGCCCATATTGCTCATGCAGGTTGATGATGGGGACTTCTTCCCATGTTTCATCAAAATTCTCAGGCAACATACCCCACACTCCGTAACAACATCGGCAACAAACTATCCATAATGCGGTCTGGCTTGGGGTCGTTGGTATAGACCCATTGAATGACCACATTATAAATTGCGCCCATCCACGCATGAGCAATCACAGGGGTGTCTGCGGGGTCAATTTCGCCTAATGCGATGGCTTCATCCAGATAGGTCTGAATGAGGCGGGCGAATCGCTCATTAATTTCCAGCCGTTTTTTCTCGAATACATTGCCAAGCCCAACCGCTTGCACCAATAATAATTTTGCGGGGCGGCGATATTTGCCAAAGGTGTTCAATACACTCTCTAGGGCGGCACGCACACGTTTCATCCCGCCTGCTTCTTTGCTAATCGCT
>CALDGT010000223.1 GCA_937942935.1 uncultured Chloroflexota bacterium
TGCCAATAAACGCCTTCCCCTGCTCGATTTGCGTGGGCGGGTGGTGGCAGGTTTAGACCCAAATGATACGATACTCTCGCAAGCATGGACAAAGGTCTTAGGCGGGGTTGGCGGGGCGCAATATCATCGCCTGACGGTGGGCGAAATCCCCGCGCACACACATGCTCCCGCACAAGGCACGACATTTATACATGCCATTACATCGGGCGGGTCTGCGGCGCTCACAGGCGGGGCAACCGCCATCGGCAGTTCGACAACCGCTTCGACAGGGGGTGGCGGAGACCACAACAATATGCAACCAACCATCATGCTCAATTATTTGATATACACCGGTCTATAAGGGAGGTCATAGATGCCCATTCATGCGACAGGACGCTATACAGGCGAAACACTCGCCATCACCTACGATGGTGTGCAAATCCACGCCGATTTTTTACGCTTTGTGGTGGATGATAACCTCGCCACACTCGATATTACGGCGGGCAATTCCCCAGACCGCGCTCATATCCCTAGCACACGCCAAGTCGTTTTTCGGTTAGATATTTTGCAACAAGCAAAAAGCGCCTCTGGCACGCCAATTCGCCAAGCATTGCGCGTGGGCAATTATGCCGCGTTGGTGTATGCCCCAGAAGGCACAGCCACAGGCAAGCCCAAATATGCGTGCAATGCCACCGTGACGGCGTGCAAAATCACGTATCCGTTTGAGGATGTGGTGCGGATGGAGGTCGAATTACGGCGCGATGGCGCGTTCACCGCCCATTATGAAGATTTGGGCAGTGTGTATTAAGATGACCGTGAATTTATCCGCATGGACGACCATGCAATTTTTATTAGATTGGCAACGCGCCGCTGAATCGGGCGATTTTATCACCCTCAATCGCCTGATGTCGTTGGTCATCACCGATTGGGGGTATGCGGGCAATCCGAGCGATGTCGGGGATTATGCGAATTTATCCCCCGCCGAATGGAGCGCGTGCGTGAAAGAGGTGAGCATCGCTATTGGTGCGATGTTTCGTTAAGCGACAAGCCGATTTAGCCAAGGCGTTATTCATCTGGCGCGAATATGATTCCCCGCCCGCGTTTGATGTGGCGTGGATTCTCATTCGGGCGCGATTGGCGCACGCCTTTGGGTGGCATTTGGCGTATATTGATGCCCTATCCCCCGCCACGATTGCCGAATTATTGGGTTATTTGGGGGGGATGAATGGGTGATTGCGGTGGCTGGGCTGTACGGACGACAAGAATGTCGTCCCGCGTTGGACGCGCAGAAGCGCGTCCGTACACAGGTATGAAATGAATATTATGTCCTGTTTACTAACATCGTCTGCA
>CALDGT010000224.1 GCA_937942935.1 uncultured Chloroflexota bacterium
ATCTACAGAGCCAACGGGCAAACTCTGTTGCAAATACCCGATATCGGATGACGGCAATGAATAAGTTTTTTGTGCTTCATCATAAATCACCAATCGCCTCTCTCGTAAATCTTTGAGGAGGAGTGGCAGGTGGATAATATCTAAATAGGGTGATATGGTGAATGATAATTCTTCTTGGGTGCAAAATTGCCCAATCATCGCCATCGCTTGCAATATCTGATTTAATACATTCGGCAGTGATTGATGCACTTTTTCGACAAGGTTCATAATCGCGTGCCTATCGAATAGCCCCGCCATATTGAGCAAATCTTCTATATCATGCGATTGTTGCTTATATAAATATTGTACCAATGCCTCTAACCCACGCGGGACACCATGTACTTTGTGCCACCATACTTTCAAATCGGCGTTCAGGGTCGGCAAAAATTTTCGTGAGTCTATCTCGGTCATAAATTTGAGCGCATCATCTATTGGTAATCCATCTTCTATCACAATGGGATGATGACTACTTTCGTAATCAGTCGGAAAGCTAAGGGGGCGGGTATTGGAAAATGGCAACAAGTACCGACTGGTCAATATCACTGTAAGCGGTTGTCCTTGCCCCATTTCGAGCAGAACACCCAAAAAATCGCGGATACCATCATCGGTCACATAATGCAATTCTAGGTCTTGCATGGTCTCTAGGGTATCTAAACACACCACATACTGCCCGCCTTGCATCGCTTTGAGCATTTCACGAGTTTTATTTTTTGTCGAGACCTTTGGGTCTTTATAAGTGCGGTTGAAAGGATGATTGGCGGGTAAAAAAGTGGCTAGTTTTTCAAAGATACTCCCAACCGTTAACACAGGGCGACCATTCACACTCAGGTAAATGACCCCCGCATAATCGGGTTGTGTTTGAATGGTCTGGTATACCTGCTTCAGCAAAGCCGTTTTCCCCATCCCTGCCCGCCCATAAATCCCGATGACCGATTGATGAGCCTTGAGTTGTTCATATAACTCTGCCTGTTGTGATTCGCGGTCATAAAATAATGATGGTGATAATGTAGACATAATCCCTCACACAGCGTATATTCTCTTTTGAGATATATAATAACATGCTTAGATAGGAGTTGACTACAAAGTTAAAATGTTGTGACGAATACAGAAGATTAATTATAAAAATAGGCTTTCTACAAAATATTTAGCAACCGCAATAAGTTTTTGCCCCAATGTTTTTCGGATGGGGTAGGGCGATAGTCGGTATCGAGGTCATGCTCAACCGAAGCATCCAATTGCAGGCGTTCTTTGGGATTGAGCTGGAGCGCCAATGCGAGTGCTTCTTGTAAGATGGGACTCATGGTGATGTGCCTTACTATGATATAACCGGATGATATGCTTATAGCACAGAATGATTTACAGGAAAATTAGCAGGGTTTTAACAATTCATAGTAGGTTATAAAGGGTATTAAAGCGTTAAAATAGCTACTTAGAAATGGGTCTCTAAGAAGTAAGCCGTTGTTTACTCTCTTAGAGCCTAAGCAACCACGAAGTTATTTTCTTCGCAAATAACTGTCCTCGTTGCCGCCCTCTAAGAAGTAAGCCGTTGTTTACTCTCTTAGAGCCTAAGCAACCACGAAGTTA
>CALDGT010000225.1 GCA_937942935.1 uncultured Chloroflexota bacterium
CGCTTCAATCGCTTCTGCGCGGGGCAATACACCCGAAATAGCGAAGAAACACACTTGCATGACGGTGTTAATACGGTTGCCCATGCCAACATTACGCGCCACTTTATACGCATCAATCACATAGAAATGCAAATGCTTGGCGATGATGGTCTCTTGGACTTTTTGGGGCAGGGTATCCCACACGGTATCTTTGCTATGGAAGGTATTGAGCAAGAATGTCCCGCCGTCTTCGATGATGTCGAGCATGTCGTATTTTTCGAGGAACACAGGCACATGGCACGCCACAAAATTGGCTTTGGTGAGCAGGTATGTGGAGCGAATTTCACGCGGACCAAAGCGCAAATGCGAGATGGTCATGCTCCCCGATTTTTTCGAGTCATACACAAAGTAGCCTTGTGCATAATTGGGGGTGTTTTCGCCGATGATTTTGATGGAATTTTTATTCGCGCCCACCGTACCATCCGACCCCAAGCCATAGAATAAGGCGCGGGTGACATCAGGGGCTTCGATGCTCAGTTCCTTATTATAAGGAAGGCTGGTGAGGGTGACATCATCTTCAATGCCGATGGTGAAATGATTCTTGAGCTTTTTATCCATCAGATGGTCAAAGATGGCTAAAATCATGGCGGGGTTAAATTCTTTAGACGACAAGCCATAGCGTCCGCCGATGATGCGGGGCAGGGTGGCGATATAATCTTCGGTATAGGCTTCGTGATACGCATCCACCACATCCAAATAGAGGGGTTCACCAGAGCTACCCGGTTCTTTGGTGCGGTCTAATACGGCGATGGTTTTCACCGTCTTGGGCATGGCATCAATGAAGCGTTTGAGGTCGAATGGACGATATAAGCGTACTTTCATCACGCCGACTTTTTGCCCACTCGCATTCAGATAATCCACGACTTCGTGTGTGGCTTCTGCGCCACTGCCCATGATGACGACAACACGGTCTGCATCTTCTGCGCCATGATATTCGTATGGATGATACACGCGCCCGGTCAATTCTGCGAATTGTTTCATCACCGACTCGACAATATCGGGGCAGGCATTATAGAACGGGTTCACGGTTTCGCGGGCTTGGAAATACACATCTGGGTTTTGTGCTGTCCCACGGATGAAGGGGTTATCTGGATTCAGGGCGCGTTTGCGATGTTCCATAATCAATTTCTCGTCAATCATGGCGAGGATGGTTTCATCATCAAGGAGCGCAATTTTATTGACTTCGTGCGAGGTGCGGAAGCCATCGAAAAAGTGCAAGAACGGAATCCGCGACTTGAGGGTGGCGGCGTGAGCAATCAGCGCCATATCTTGGGCTTCTTGGACAGAATTAGAGGCGAGGAGCGCAAACCCTGTGGCACGCGCCGCCATCACATCGCTGTGGTCGCCAAAAATAGATAAGCCTTGTGCGGCGAGTGAACGGGCGGCGATATGGAACACGGCGCTGGTCAATTCGCCCGCGATTTTATAAAAGTTGGGGAGCATGAGCAAAAGCCCTTGCGAGGCGGTGAAGGTGGTCGTCAATGACCCAGTTTGGAGTGCGCCATGGATTGCCCCCGCCGCGCCCCCTTCGCTTTGCATTTCGATGACGGCGGGTGTTGTCCCCCACAAATTTTTATCATCTGTGGCAGACCACGCATCCGCCCATTCGCCCATTGCGGATGATGGGGTGATGGGATAAATAGCGATAACCTCACTCAGCTTGTAGGCAATTCGCGCTACGGCTTCGTTGGCATCGAGAGTAATATATTCTGGCTGTTTCATAATTCTTCTCCATTAGCCATTTTTTTGTGAATCACACATCTTATCAACCGCGTGAATTATGGTTTGTAACGGTGGGATATACGGGCATTCTGCCCTAATCCCACCCTACAAACCCATTTGACTCGTAGGGAAGGATTAGCCGAAGGCGTATGTCCTTCCGCGCATGATTCCAACGTCTCTGCTATTCAATAGAAAATAAACGTTCATTCCACGCGGTTGTTTTCGATTTTCTTTCACTATACTCCTCGCAAGTCATTTCTACAGGTGAAATTCATCACCTTTTCTGGCGTAGTTCCTCACAATTTGGCATATAATATGGAAGATGAAACGAATATGGTTGTGGAAAAATGATATGGGCTATGAATTTTTTTGTAAAACCAGCATGAACTCCGATTTCATGCCATCTGGATTGGGATTATTGCGCCCGCCAAATAATTTGCGTGTTTTGATGGGGTCTTCTAATAAATCAATCAGGTGATACTGCCCATTTTCTACAAAATGCTCATAAACTGCTTTCCAAATTTCGATGGTGGTTTGTTCCATCTGCGGATTGCCCACAAACAAGCATAAATATCCACCCTGTTTGAGATGTTGTGAGGCGTTATTTAGGGTGGCGAGGGTATATTCAAAATAAGCATGAAGCAACTCACGCCGTTTTTTGTCGGCGATGGTGGTGCTGAGTGTTTGAACATAATTGGATTGAATGGGGTGTTGTGGTTTTCTGAATGGGATTTCTAAGCCCGCTAATCTGCGTACCGCATCAAGCGACCAGCCAGCCCACCATAATTCGAGTTTGAAAGTGCGAATATATTCCTGTGCTTGTAAATAGGGTGGGGAGGTGATAATAGCATCCACCAATGGCATATCAAACGCATAGGTGGCGCTATCTACACCGCCATATACCTGCACATCTCCGCGCTGGGGATAGGTATGCAGAAAATTCCCCACTTGCATATAAATAGATGTCATCTCGGCTTTGAGGTCGTGCCAAATAAATTCATCAATCTGTGCGGGTAAAATGCCTTGTGCCAACAGGTTATCTATCCATGCCCGCTTGGTTTTGGATGTGAATAATTTGGGCATGTTATGTTCGGCATACGAATATTTTTTGCTGGTCTTGAATAAGGCAATTGCCAAAACCTTGCGGGACAAACTATCTTCTAGTCCATGAAACTGCCCCCATATTTGGGCAAATCGTTCATAAAAAGCGGGCGGATACCAATAGGGTAACTCCGACATGCTGAAGGGTTGGCAAGTATTTGATTTGAGATGTGGTAGCATGGCTTGGGCTTGGGCATAAATCGTCTGCCAATCCGATGCCCCAAACGATGGGATTTTGATGGGCATAAATAAAGAAATGAGCGGGTTAAGGTCTGCCAAATACGCATTTTTGCCATGAATAACCGCCTCCAACCCCGTTGTGCCACTGCCCGCGAATGGGTCAAATACACTGCCACCATTAGGCACATATTGATTAAGGCAAAATTGCACCACTTGAGGGATAAATTTGGCAGGATGAAAAAATAACCCGTGAGTGGCATAGCCTGTGTCGGTGACATTGGGTATCAATTGGCGAAATGAAATGGATTTGGGATTAGGATAGGCTATCATAAGCAAACTTCAACAAGATTAAATCACGAATATAAACAATTTTTTCGCTGATGGTATGCAAAAACGGAAAATCGGCACGCCACTCGCTGGCGATTTTTTGGGCGAGGTCATTGGCGAGTTGCACATAATCTTGGCTGGTGATGAACCTATCTGTGGCATAATCAACCTGACTTAATGCCTCTGTTAATAAGGTGATGTTATTTTGCCCATATAACAGGATGCTTTCTAATTCTAAGTGGGCGACCAAATAAGATAGCCATAAATCATCGGTTTGGCTGATGAGCGTGATTTGATGGTCTAATTTTTGATTATCTAAGTTGGGTGTCCATGCGTTAACCACCCGTGCTAATTCAGTGTATCCATATGCCAGTTGCATTTTCAAATGGGGACGCAGATGAATGCCTTGCGAAATATCTGCGAAAAACGCCTCTTTGGAGAGGGGTAAATCATCTTTAAGTACCTCATATAATTTGCTTTTCGTCACGGTTTCTTGGGTGTGTTGACGAGCATCCCACACGCCAATCACATAAAAAATATGACTATCAGGCGCAATATCGCGCTCACGGAGCATATAACGTGCCGCTTCTCCCAGCGACATCTTCGCCACTGTGCCACCTGTATCATCGCGGGAGCGTAATTGAATGCACAGAAGCCTGTTTTTATCTGCGACCACGACATCTAAATCGAGTTTAGACGCATATTGGGGTAAAACACGCTTCATCAAATCACGCATATCTTTTTTGGAATGTGGCACAATTAAGTCTTGTGATGACGTTTTTATCCACTCAATAA
>CALDGT010000226.1 GCA_937942935.1 uncultured Chloroflexota bacterium
AAGTGCATTGGCATTATCTGCCGATAAAAGCCAATTGGCAAGCGGAGACGATAGCGGCAACCTCACGATTTATACCGAAAGTGGTTCACAAACATGGTCATCTGGGGAAACCGAACTTATCCGCGCCCTCGCTTTTAGCCCAGATGGGAGCATCCTCGCATCTGCGAATCAGGGCGGAATCATTCAATTGTGGTCTGGCATGACGCTCATTCGGTCATTAGAAGGGCATACACGCGGGGTTTATGCGCTTGCTATCAGCCCCGATGGGAATTTTATCGCCTCTGGGAGTGCCGATAAAACCATCAAAATATGGTCGCTCACCGATGGCACATTGCTCCATGACCTAACAGGACATGAATCGCTCATCTCTGCATTAGCCATCACACCCGATTCATCGCAAGTCATCGCGGGTGGGTTTGATGGGGTCATTAGCCTGTGGTCGTTGGCAGATGGTCAACTCATCACCCAATTGAACGGGCATACAGACGGCATCAGCGCCTTATCTATCTCCCCAGATGGTCAGTATTTGGCTTCTGGCGATAGTAGTGGCGAAATTCGGTTGTGGTCACTGAATGACCAAACACAATTGACCAGTATTTCACCGGATTATACCTATTCTGGGTTAAATTATCTCACCTTCACATCCGATAGCCTCTCGCTTATTTCGATTGGGCGTGAGCAATCTATCCGCTTATGGGCTGTCCCTAGTGGGGTTTATACCGCCTGCCTCATTGATATAGATAGCAATAGCTCTAATATTGAAGGCATTACCGCCACGCTCATCACAGGTGAAACCATCACCCTGCCCTACGGGATGAGCATCCCATCGGGCGCAGTTTGTGTGTGCAACACCGTTCAAGGGACATTATGCGGGTGTGTTGGCAACACAGGCGGGGGTGGTGGTGGTCATTATTGGTATCCAAATTAGCATATAACAAGGGAGCATGAATGATGAATACCAAAAAAGCATTTTTAATTTTTTGTATGATATTCGTCGGGATGATTGGGATTGTTCACGCCCAAGAGTCTGCCACTGTGATTGAATTTAATAGCACCGAATTTGGCACGCTCACCGCATCAAATCCGATTGAGGTGTGGCAATTTGATGGTTTCGCCGCCGATTTAATCGCCGTCGAGATGAATCAGGTCATGAGCGAATTAGACCCCTATGTGGTCGTCAAAGACCCACTAGGTCGCATCATTGGGACAGATGACAATACCAATTATCCTAATGCGTTCATCAGCGATTTGCGCTTGCCCCTCACAGGCACTTATACCATCTTGGCACAATCGGTATACGAGACCACAGGCGATTATGAACTCACCCTCACCCGCCTAGAACCGGGCATGGTCTTTGGTCAACAAGCCGATGGTGGCGAATTAGAATTTGGCATAGCCGTCATCGGGGGAATCTCGAATGAATCACGCCTCGATACATGGACATTTGAAGGGCTACCGGGTGACCGTATCAACATCAGCGCCAAACGGTTGTCGGGGACATTAACCATCCATCTGCGCCTGCTCGACCCCACAGGTGCTACTATTCACATCGCCACCAGCCAATATGAAAATATTGTGACGATAGATGCCAATTTGTTAGAAATGGG
>CALDGT010000227.1 GCA_937942935.1 uncultured Chloroflexota bacterium
ATTGGGCTGTTGATGGTTGGATTAATGCTAGTAGATGTTGTCGTTGTGCTTGTATTGGTCAAAATCACTTTCTGACCGGGACGCACACGAGTCGCCAAATCACCCGAATCAAAAACAGGGGCGCTCGATAACAACATCCGCGCCACTCTATCGGGGTATTGTTTGGCAAATTCAATCGCCACATGCGCCCCCAAACCATGTGCCAAAAATGCGGCTTTGGGAATGCCCAATTGCTTCATGAAATCATCTAGCAATTCAATTTGTTGGTTAATCGTATACCGTTCTGGATTTTTGCTAGAATCACCAAAACCAAACAAATCCACCGCATACACACGATATTTAAGTTGCAATTGGCGCATGGTCGGTATCCAATACCGCCATGAACCCAACCAGCCATGTACCAAAATAACGGGTCGTCCGCCACGTCCCAACACTTCATAATGCACTAAGTCACTGCCAACCGTGATGGCACTCATGTTTTTTGACTACCTTTATCGTTCACCAACCGCGCTATACACCGATTTTTTTGAGGAGTGAGGCAATTTTTTCGGTGAGTTCAGTAGGAGAGAATGGTTTCATAATATAATCCATTGCCCCTGCATCCAACGCATCCGACACTTCATCGTCTTGCCCTTTAGCAGATAAAAAGATAACAGGAATATGCTTGACACTCTCAATTTCTTTGATGGCACGACACGCCTCGTACCCTGTCATACGAGGCATCCGCACATCCATCATAATGAGGTCTGGGACGACCTTTTGCGCCAATTCAACTGCCTCTGCCCCATTGCTGGCTTGTGTAATCTCATGCCCAGCAAATGAAAGGGTAAAGGTAATCAGTTCCCGAATGTCGCGTTCATCTTCTGCAATCAATATTTTTGCCATGTCGTTATCAATTCTTTCTCGCAATCGCCGAATTTGCCGTGAGATAATCGGGTTGTTTGATTGGCAACGAAATATAGAATATCGTGCCAACACCCACCTCAGATTCAAACCAAACTTTTCCGCCGTGCATTTCAACCAATTCTTTTACAATGGGCAAACCAAGACCGGTCCCTGCCACATCCATATTAACGGCAGTTTCTTCGTGACGTTCAAACCGTCGCCACACACGCTCACGGAAATCTTCTGGAATACCCACACCCGTATCTTGAACGGTAACAAGCACATGCTCCCCTTCTGGTGTAGGAGCAATGCTGATATTTATCGTACCACCTCGCGGGGTGTAATTAAAGGCATTATCTACCACATTCGACAAAGCACGGGTGATTTTATCAACATCCGCTTGGATGAGAGGTAATGTCACCTCTGGCTCATAATTGATGACAAAATCTTTGTTTTGATGTGCGGGACGCGCCAACAATTCGCTGATGGCGGCTTTCATCACATCATTCAAACTTAAGTCTACCAATGCCAATTGTTCGCGCCCTGCATCAATCTTAGAGATATTCAACACATCTTCCACTAACAAGGTCAGGCGCACGACATTATCTTTGATGGTATTAAGCCACATTTTCTGCATATCTGGCACTTCGCCAGCCGCCCCATAGAGGAGCATATCCAAATACCCTTTGATGGGGGTTAATGGGGTGCGGAATTCATGCGACACATTCGAGATAAACAAACTTTTACTGCGTTCTGCCTCGACTTCGCGGGTAATATCGCGGAATACAGACACCGTTCCCAAGAACTTTTCGCCTGTATACACAGGAGACAAGTGGACACTGACGACTCTATCGCCCAATTCAATCCGTTCATTCAAATATTGCCCAGAGCTATCAAAATCGGGGTTCAACAACCGATTTTCAATCGCTTGCGCCCATGTGGTAGCAGTCGCACCATACACGCCTGTGAGTTGTGCAAGGGATTGCCCACGCGCATCGGAACGTGGCACGCGCAAAATGCGTTCTGCGGCGACATTAAACTCGATGATCTTGCCATCGTTATCTGCCACAACCACACCATCCGCAATGCCTTCCAAAATCGCTTTATTTTTATCAGCTTCTTCTTGTTCGGCGCGGAGTAATGCCCCAAGTCGCTCGGCTTGTTCCCGAATCATCTTATACAATTCGGCGTTGTTGATGGATGAGGCAACTTGATTAGCGGCGGCGACCATCAACCGCACATGCGATTCATCAAAGGCTTTCACATCACGGCTCAGGAAGACCATCACACCCAATAATTCTTCATTGGCTTCAAGTGCAACAGCAAGGGCGCTTCGCCATTCTTCTGCACCGTGTGCATCTGTGTCCCAGAAATCGGTCTCGTGCAAATCTTCGACAATTTGGACATGCTCATCTTCTTCGATAAGCCAACGCGCCACCCGTTCTGCGGGATGTGTCGCATGACCACCATCTGGGTTTTCCATGAGCGAGTGAGGATTGAGCGCCGCCCGACTATAAAGCTGGTCGGTCATCAAATCCAATTGCATAATGACGCCATCGTGCGCGTTTACGGCTTTGGCAACCATGCCCAAAGCGCGTGGCATCAGGCGTTCCATATCCAATGTACGCGCCAATTCGGACGTGATTTGATAAAGGGTATCAATACGGTCACGTTCATTTTCCAGTTCGGCTGTCCGTTCCGAAACTTGTCGGTTCAGGTCATCGGCAAAACCGCGTACTTTTTGGAACAGTCGCGCATTTTGGATAGCAACACCTAATTGTGAGCCAACTGTTTGCAAAATACGTTGTTCATTGAGCGTGAAGGCGCGTGTCCGACCCGAATCACGCACTGCCAGCACACCATAAACTTCATCGCCTGCCTCAATCGGGACACCCAAATAACTGCGAATATCGCCTTCGCTATTGGTGATGCCCAAACTACGGCGTAATTCATCTGGTGAATAATAATCTGCGCCCAAATTCAATGGGCGACGATTTTTGATGATGAATGACACTTCATCATTGGCATACGGGCGCGATGGGATGATATACGGCTCACCATTGCGAATTGCCATCGGAAATTCAACTTCGTTGGTATCTGGATTTTTGATGGCGATATACAACTCACTCGCGCCTGCCACATTCGGCAATTGGTCGCGCACAACCGTGAACATATCTTGGACATCTAATGTACTCGAAATCGTGCGACTGAGTTCATTGATGATGAGCGATTCTTCAAAGTGGTTACGTGTTTCTTCTGACAAACGAGCATTTTCGATGCCGAGTGCCACCTGAGCGCCCAACGCACGCGCCAAACGCACTTTTTGTTGTGTGACCATGCGGTCTTCTGTGAATTGTCCCAATTGGATTAACCCGCGCGATTGTTCGCGCACGACCAACGGCACAAGCATCCGCACCGTATCGCCAGAATCATTCATATCTTGCATTTCGCGCATATACGGGCTATTAACATCGTTACGGGTAATCACAACCACTTCACGGTCTCGTAAAGCACGCATTTTGGCAGGATATTGGTCTAATGAATAGCGTGTGCCACGTTTGCGTGTGCCACTATCATTATCACCACGGCGCATTTCAAATTGCACCTCTAACTGATTATCCACCTCATCCCATGTCATGATAGAGCAATGATCCATCTCCATCTGGGTGAACATCAATTCCACGACAGTCCTAAAGACGGCTTCTAGGTCGGTGGTTTGTGATGTGGCTTGTGCCGCTTCGAGCAATGTCCCTAATTCGGCGGTACGGTCAAAGGTTTGTTGGAACAGTTCCGCATTTGCAAGCGCGATTGCTACTTGGCTGGCGAATGCAGAGGCGATATTTTGGTCAGATTTTCCCTCATACGCATTTTTAAGCCGACTAGCGAGCATCAACACACCCACCACATGCCCCTGATTCACCAACGGGACACCCATCCAACTAGCGGGTGGATATTCAAAAATGCCTTCGGGCAATGTGGGGTTTTCGCTCACCACAACCCGTTGTGTCTCGACAAGCGTTTGAACAATTTCATAATCACCAAACAAGAAGCGCATGGCGCGTTTGCGAACTTCTTCGATGGGGGCATCTGTCGCGCCTTCCATCACCAAATAAGAGCCATTGCGTCGCCACAGGGTCATGATATCATACGGGATAAGCCACGCCATTTCTTCTAATGCCAATTGCACCACTTCGTCTCGTTCTAACGATGAAGTAATGCGCGATGACACTTCGGTGAGGGCGCTCAATTGGTTCGCGCGAGATTCCATCGCTTGCTCCAATTTGGCTTGCTCGGTCACATCTTCAACCAACAACACCGCCCCGCGCACCGTAAATCCAAAGCGCAACGGATAAATATAGAAGTTGGTCACAAGTAATGAGCCATCTTCACGATTAGAAATTTGATTTTTCTTAAATTGTGGCGTGCCTTCGGTCAACACATTACTAATTTCGATATGCAAATCTTGGGCAGTTTGGGCGCGATAGGAGAAGAAATCTTGACCTTTGGCATCCATTCCCCATTTATAACGGTCTGTCATGAAGCCGTTAATGGTGATGATACGGGCGTTATTATCCAACACCACAATACCTTGCTGAATAGATTCGACAACTGATTCGTTCAATACTTGCAAGTTCACCGCTTGGTCAAACAACCGCGCATTTTGGATGGTGCTGGCGACTAATTGCGTCATCCGTTTGAGCAAACCACGATATTCAATCAGTTGATGTGGGCTTGATGAATTACTCCCGATATGAAGCACACCAAGCGCCTCGCCACCCGTGAGCAATGGCAAAACCAATGCCGATTGTTCACCATAACTTTTCCATTCGCGCAAATCGTCATAAACCAACCACTCAGGGTCTTGGCTAGTCAGATATAAATAATCTGCCCGTTCACGATAACTACGGTTCAGGACAGTATTACCCAATGTTGGGCGCGATTCGCGCACAATGGTGAAGGTGCTATCGGGGTTAGATGTCACATTCAACAATTCAAACCCATTATCATCTACATTCAACAGCGCAATATTCACGCGATTGAATTGGATAAGGCGTGCTGTGCCAGTCGCCACAGACCGCACAATGTCTTCGATGTCCAGTGATTTCGACACCGATTCCATCATTTCATTCAAGCGGGCTTCTTGTTCTGCACTTTGAACACTCGATAAATATAAGCGCGTATTTTCGATAGTAGAAGCGGCTTGATTAGCAAAAATTTCTAAAACCTCAACCGTCCCTCTGTCTGGTCGGCGGTTATCATGTGGGCGGTCTAGGCTCATCACACCTATGATATTGCCAGAAGGTCCCAACATGGTGACAAGGAACACATCACCATCGCGCCAAGCACGCCCTCCACCCATTTCGAGGGTACGATTGCCCTCATATTTGGTGGTAAACACTTGCATATCAGAGCTATGCCATTGTTCGACTTCTTCTAGTGGAAAGAAATAGGATTCGCTGATGCGATATTGTGGCTTGAGGATTTGATTAAGCGTGGTGGTTGTCACCTTAAATTTTTGGCTCGCATCAAATACACCCACAGGCATCCCTGCTTGTGCCACCCGCGAGAGCGTATTTGTCTCTGGGTCAATCATGGTCATCACGACCACATCATAACCGACACTTTGTTGCACGCTATAAGCAATTGCTTCTAAAATGCTAACAGGGTCTGTATTGGATTGGAAAAAGTGACCCAATTCAAAGATACGATTCAATTGGTCAACCCGTCTACGAAGGCGGTCACTGCGTTCTAGTTGTTCCAAATACCGTTCAGAGTTGCCATACCCAAGTGATGCTTTGACCGCCATAGATGTCAAGAAAGCGGCAGATTTATCATCGAAGCGGTTTGGTTCACGATGAAAAACATGAATCACACCCACAATTTGGTCTAAATATAAAATGGGCGTTGCCAAACCAGACCGCGCACCATCGGGCAATGCGCGTAAATTAGAAAATTCATAATCACTCACAAGAATATGCTGTGAGCTACCAATCACCGCTTCAGATTCGATGGGCGCAATATAGAGCATTTCATCGTCCATGCCAATACGTCTGAGGGGCTGGGGTTTATCGAGTGATTGCCACTCCGATTTCGGCTTGAGGAGCAAAATTGTGCAGTTATCGGCTTTGGTCGCTTTAATGACCTCATCCCGAATCACCCGCAAAATCTGGTCAATATCGAGTGTGGTTGTCAATTCGTTACTGACATGCGAAATCGCATCTAATTCTTCAAGACGGCGCGTTAAGTTTTGACCTGTCTGCTCATACAAAAGCAAGCGGTCAAGTGCGGCGGCGACTTGGGCGGCAATCACACGAACCGTTTCATAATCATCGGTGTCATAATCACCCCGTAACCGATTCGCCACACCCAATTCACCTAAAACACGGTCTGCGAAGATGAGAGGGACAAGGATTGAGCGTTGAATATCGAGTTTGGCAGCCAATTGCCGATAGCTAGGCAACACACGCTTATCATTCACCACATCATTCCCAATATATGGGCGTTGTGAACTGACAACACTATATTCAAATCCGGGGCTATAAATATTTTGAAAAATAGGTTCTGCTAATTCTTTACCATATACCCAACGCGGATATGTGATAAGGCTTTCTTTTTGTGTATCTAGCACATTCACAAACACCATTTCAGAGCCAGTCACACGGGCAATTTCTGCCAAAACAGGCGTAAAACTTTCTTGTGATGTGAGGACATTACCCGCCAATTCTGCAATGCTCCGCAACCCTTGTGCTTGTTCGGCACTACGGCGGGCTTGCAAGAATAGTCGTGAATTTTCGATGATAGCGGCGGCTTGTGTGGCAAAAACCATCAACAACCGTGCATCACTATCATTAAAATCTGTCCCATCTAATTTATTTGAAATCTGAATCACACCAATACGGCGACCACTAGCTTGCAAAACTGCCATGAGGGTCTTTTTGACACCTAAGTGTTCTGCCAATACATCCAAACCTGCCACAAAGACGAGTGAGTCGGTCTGAACGCGGTTGCTATACCAAAATTGTTCTTCTGTCCACAGGTCTTTGATAACCCCTTCATCAGGGATTTGGATGGCATATCCGCCAATATCATCGCCTGCAACCCCATAAAATGGCAATTTGCTCACCAATTGCGCTTTTTCTGGGTCATATAACAAAATACCGCACATTTGCATCCCCATCAATTTGGCGATGCGCTCGGTAATTTCGCCATAAAATTCGCTTTCATGGCTCAATGCGCCGATAGCGTTGGTGATTTCTTGCAAACCGACCAATTCGGTATCCATACGGCGTTCCCGTTGATACAGGCGCACACTCTCGACCACGATTGACGATTGCGCCGCCAACACGGTCATATTTTGAATATCCTGCATGTTAAATCCGCCACCACCGCGTTTATTGCTAACGGTAATCATGCCGATACGTTGTTGCGCCAATTGCAAAGGAAACCACGCCATATTATGGATGCCCGCCAATCGGACAACCGAATCTAAGCCTAAATGCTGGATGAGGGGTTCATCTATCGCATCATTTGATACCCAATTTGATTGGTAAAAGAAAATATCATATTGTGGGCTATTTTCTGGTAGTGGGATGAATACATTGCGGATGAGTGCCTCTGGAACGCCATAGGCGGGGAGTTGTGTCACCAAGCCTTTGCGGTCTGGGTCATATAAAAAGATGACACACATATCAGCAGGGACAAGTTTCGCCACCCGTTCACACAATGAAGAATACACATTCGCAGTTTGTTCAATCGCGGTCGCCCCGCCGATGGTTTGTTGCAGTGTGGCAATACTTTCAATTCGGCGGGCTTGGTCTGCATAGATTTCGGCATTATGAATGCTGGTGGCGATTGTCTT
>CALDGT010000228.1 GCA_937942935.1 uncultured Chloroflexota bacterium
CTTCAATTATGGCGATGTTCGAATTTCGCTCATCGGTGGTGACAGAGGCGATGAAAAATGGTTATTATCTGTCCCAAATCCGCAGAGTATCCAAGCCGAAATCACCAAACGTCAAGAACGCAGGCGCAATGCCGAGCGTGATACAGCCGAAAAACGGCGTAAGAAAGAAATTGCCGAGTATATTTCGGTATACCATGAGATGCAACAAAATCAGGGTTTTCAGGGCGGGGGAAGTTTTCCTACCCCACCCCGTAATGCAGGGGATTTCAAATCGCAATCCAGCTCATCACGCCCACCGAATACCCCGCGTAAAAAGAATTAATTCGCTTGGAATAAGGCGTGCATGGCTTGGGCGGTTTGGTCTGGGTATTCCAAATAACTATAATGCCCTGCATTGGGATACACGACTAATCCCGCATCTGGGATGAGGTTTTCGAGTTGTTTGGCTTGCCAAAGCGGGGTATCTTGGTCTTTCTCACCCCATATCAATAACGTTGGGGCTTTAATCTTTTTTGCATATTCAGACAAATCTTGGTTGACAACACGCAAAAATGTTTCACGCATAATCCCACTGGTCGCCAAAAAATCGGCAGACGCATATTTTTTGTTATACCACCCACGTAATTGGTCAGAGAGTCCACGAAAACCAATTATTTTTAATCCATCACGGATAAACTTATAGGTATTCAGGCGAATTTTTTTGGATACTGGGGCTTTAGGACGGATTCCAGCCGCATCTGCCAGCGCGATTTTAGCCACATATTGCGGATATTCTGAACCAAGCATAATCGAGACCCGCCCACCAAAAGAATGCCCAAACAAATGAGCATGGGGAATGGCTTGTTGATTCATATAAGCGATGACCAATTGGGCATAATCTATGACAGACCATGGGATAGGCGGTTCTGGGCTTGCGCCATGACCGGGTAAATCTAAGACATGTGCGGTATAACCCAGTGGTGCTAATTTTTTGGCGAGTGGCAACACCAATTCGGCAGAAGCGCCCCAACCATGTAACATCACCACAGGCGCACCCTGCCCGATGATGTGATAAGCCACTTTTACCCCATTTAATTCGATATGATTCATTCAACTTCCTCAGTGATTTTTGCGCCAAGCCCTTTTAATTTGGCAATAACACCGTCAAAATTACTGTTCAACACTTGGGCATTATCTATGACCGTTTCCCCTTTGGCAATCAACGCCGCGCCAAGCATCCCCAAACCAGAACGCACATCGGGCGAGTCCATATAAATCGAATAG
>CALDGT010000229.1 GCA_937942935.1 uncultured Chloroflexota bacterium
ACCGTTATAACTCAGTCCGCATCGTCACCGATGCCTTTGCTGATGCGTATATCACCCAGTTCGAGATTTTTTATGAAATCACCGCGCCAACGCTGGGCGATTTGAATGACAGCAGTTTTCAATATCGGACGGGGTTAAATGGGTCAATTTCAGGTATTGTCACAGTGGATATTCCCAACAGCGCCCACACCAGTTCTGTGGTTATTAATGTCAATACCACCAGAGATTATTTTTTATTCCAACTCAACGGGGCAAGGCGTGCCACCAATAGTCCAAACGGCAATGCTATCATCTCAAAAGTTATCTTTCGTGGGACGGGACTCAATCCATTTGGTGGGCTTAGTGCGTACCATTCACGCTATACAAGTAATCATGGTGCATCGTGGGCAGATGGCATGAGCATCTCGCCTGCACCCTCTGCTAATGGCGGGTTTGATACACAAGTCGTTGGGAATGTGGTCTTGGCTTCTGCGAGCGCAAAAATCCAACAGGCAAACAGTGGTGGGGCTTATTCCGATTCATCGGGTAGCACAACCACAGGCACGTATGCACGGTGCATCGTGGCATACGGCACATCTGGCACACAATTCATCATGGCGACACCAGTTAGTGTATCGGGCGAATCGGTTTGGAAAGTGGCGGGTGGCTCACCGACAGCCATCACGCCCAATGACGGGGTATCTGACGGGTTAGCCATCTCGCCCAATTGCATCGCTATGGCAGACGGCATCGAAACACACATCACCGCCATCTTATCGTTTGGGGGAACGCGAAAACTGGCTTATTCGGTGAATGGCGGGGCTACATGGTCATTCAACACCCAAGTGAGCAACAATACCCATTACATCCGCATGATTCGCATCGGGACACTGTATTATGTCGCGGTGTGCGATGGCGGTACGCTGTGGTGGGGTGTTTGGGATGGGGTTGGCTCACTGACTCTTTATGCAAAATCTGCCCCACAAAGTCTGAAAGGATTTGAATTCAGATGAACGACGGTGCAGATAGACAAGCCCTCAAACGGCGCTTAAAACAAAAATTTGGCTTGCTGGATGACATCGCCATCTTGGGAGATGGGGCGGGGCGCATTTTTGTGAGTGATGCAACGGGGTATGTGTGGGTC
>CALDGT010000230.1 GCA_937942935.1 uncultured Chloroflexota bacterium
CACCAATGAGGCGGCAACATCATCTTGTGTCGAGAGAGGATTAGAGGCACACAACACCACATCCGCCCCACCCGCTTGGAGGGTACGCATGAGGTTAGCGGTCTCGGTGGTCACATGCAAACATGCAGAAACACGAATCCCTTTGAGGGGTTTTTCGCGTTCAAAACGTTCCCGAATAGCGCGTAAGACGGGCATTTCACGTTCTGCCCATTCAATCCGAAACCGTCCGCCAGTGGCTAAATTCAAGTCTTTTACATCGTGTTCAACAGACATTTGAAAAAACTTCTACTCCTGAAATTGATATACAAGCGAGCAAATGACCCGCAAATGCGGGAATTGTAACATAACATCACAAAAATTGCCTAATAAAAATAGGTAGCGTTGGTCAATCGTTGCCTAATTTATGCCAACAACCGATTTAATGTGCCATTATCATCATATTGTGTGCGAAAACGCGCAACAAATTCAGTCGGTGTGAACCGATGACTTTGTGTGCCAACATGCTCGATGGCATAAGTCGCAGAAAGTGACCCCATTTGTGCCGCCACTTCTAATGAATAACCGTTGATGAGTCCATAGACAAACCCAGCACGGAAGGCATCTCCGCCACCTGTGGGGTCTTTCATGGCATCGGTTGGGAAGGCTTCGACACTCACTTCTTCATTTCCACGATACACCACACATCCGCGTGGACCATGTGTGATGACCAAAATATCAACCATGTGACGCATATCGTCTAATGATTTGCCTGTTTTTTGGCTAATCACTTGCGATTCATACGCATTAGCGACCATCACATAAGCGCCTTGCATATCCTTTGCCAATTCATCCCCACCCAGACGAGCAACTTGTTGGCTTGGGTCATATACAAATTTGATACCGCGGTCACGACATTCCTGCGCGAGTTGGGACATCGCAAGTGGGTCATTGGGGGTAATCAATACGAGGTCTGGGTTGCCCGCATATACATCGGCTAATTTATAATTGCGTGCATACGCCATCGCGCCTGTATAGAAAGAGGCAATCTGATTATTCACATTATCGGTATTGCAAAAAAATGATGCTGTGAATACCTCATCAATTTGGCGCACGGTGCTACAATCCACACCTACCCCTTCTAACCATGTCCGATAATCGGGAAAATCACGCCCTACCGTACCCATGAGTTTGGGATTCATTCCCAACAATGCCATGGTATACGCAATATTAGCGGCTGTCCCGCCCCAGTGCTTGGTCATTTCATCCACCAAGAAACTAAGGCTCACTTGGTGCATTTGACCATCAATCAAATAATCGCTAAATTTGCCCGGAAAACGCATTAAATAATCATAGGCAATTGAACCAGTTACAAGAATTTCCATTGGTCTCACTTCTATGGGTTATAATCGAATGATATATTGGTCTGGGGATTTTTTTGCCTTTAATGACCAAACTTATGTATTCTAAACCAAAATCGTGCGAGTGTAAGGGTGAATCTGAATGACCATATTCAATAATCAACGTTTGACCAATCAGCACATTCAATTAGACATCAACAGCTTACGAAAAGGGATTTTTAGCGACAAATATTTCACAAATATTGCCCACATTCTGACCCAATTACAAAAGACAGATTATCATTTTGATGGTGAGCCAGTCCGAGTACAAAATAAAGATTCTACTAGAGGGGTAAAAGTTGGAGAAATTGAAGTCGAGGCACAAGTTTTTAATCGGCGTGCGCCATATACATTAGTCGCGGGGGTAGATGTAGCCTTAACGATGCTCCGTCATGCTACAGGTTATTTTGAAGATGGCAATTTTCATCCCACATGGGATAAATTAGCGGTGCGGGCAGTACAAGATGGCACGCTCACCCATTATGCAGGTAATCCAATGGAAATTGAGCCTGTTATCATTATTCGGGGAGCATTGCGCGATTTTACATTGCTCGAAACACCAATATTAGGCGTGTTATCACGGGCGACACGCATCGCTACCAATGTTTATGAAGTGCTAGAAGTGTGCAATCATAAACAAGTCTTATTTTTCCCAGCCCGATTCGATTGGCACGAAACACAAGCCTTAGATGGTTATGCTTATTGGTTAGCTATCCAAGCCTATAATGCCAAATATGGCGAAAAACTCACCCCACTCGTCAGCACCGATGCACAAGGCGCATGGTGGAATGGGAATGGGCGTGGCACAATCCCTCATGCTTATATTGCCTGCTTTTTTGGCGATACCGCCGAAGCCATGCGCCATTTTGCCTATCACATGCCACTCGATACACTCCGTGTCGCGTTGGTAGACTTTAATAACGATTGTGTGCGCGATTCTCTCAATACACTCCGTATTTTCTGGGATGAATATCGCAAGGCACTAGAAGCAGGAGATGAAATTGGGCAAAAACGCTGGACATTGAACGGTGTTCGGCTCGATACCAGTGGCAATATGTTAGATGAGTCACTGATAGAATCGGATGGGCGCGGTGTTAGTCCCGCATTGGTATATATCATCAGGCGGGCATTGAATAACGCATGGACACTGTGGGATTTGCCCCACCATCTTATCGAAGCCGCACGCGATTATTGTGAATCGGTGAAAATTGTCGTCTCTGGGGGATTCAACCGCGAGCGTATTGCCCATTTTGAAGAAACAGGTGTACCTGTAGATTATTATGGTGTTGGCTCATCTTTGCTGACGAATGACAAATCTACCAACAGTGATTTCACAATGGATGTCGTGCGGGTGAAGGTTGGCAATGAATGGTGGGATATGCCCAAAGTGGGACGCGCTCCCAATGACAACCCGAATTTAGAAACTGTCAATTTAGCCGATAGCGAATAAGGATGATGATTTATGGATGACGAACAAGATGTGACCTATTCCTCTAGTTTTTATGATGAACTTAAGCGTGCCGCCGCCAATATTGATAAAGGGAGAGAACCCGAATTTATTGTGGGGCGCATGGGAACACGCCAATATTCGATTAAAGCCTTGTTAGAGCGCATCATCAATGCCTTTGTAGATGAGCATGGGCGCGATAGTGTGGCACTCAAATCGGCACAAACACCTGCCCAACGCTATGCGCTCATCCTCGCCACCGCAAATTATGTGATTGGTGTGGAATCTATCCTCGTCTCTGATGCCGAAAAAGCCGATATTGTCCGCAAAGCATACGCCGAATTATTCACATTTGGACCGTTAGATGCGTTATTTTTAGATGAGACTATCACCACTATCACATTAGAAGGAGCGGATAAAGCCTCTGTCCGTCATGGACATGGCGAATTGACCGCGATTAAGCCCCTTTTTGAGGATACAGACCATCTAAATCGCATTATCCGCCGTTTGTTATATGAAGCTGATGCCGATATTTCCATAGATAACCCGCTTATCGAAACTGGCTTGTTGGTCGGGGAACGCAAAATCTCGCTCAATATTGCCAGCCCACCCATCACTTATTTGCTCTCGGCGGATATTCGCCTACATCCTTCACAACCCATCACCTTAGATGATATGGTTAGCGCTGGCGTGATGCCACAAAAAGCGCGTGATTTACTGGTAGCCATCGCAAAATCACCACATGGGGTTATGGTCGTTGGCGAAACGGAATCGGGCAAAACAACATTACTCGGTGCAATCGCCCAGCACATCCCAATGCCATTTATTAGCGTAGAACGTGCAGGCGAATTGAAATTAGCCGAAGGAAATGAGCAATTGGTTGTGCAATGGAAAACCGATGACCACGAAGCAATTTCATTTGGCGAGCGTGTGCATCAAGCCTTATTAAAATCGCCAACTACGCTGGTCTTAGATGAAGTCCGCGCCGATGAACCAGAGAGCATTGTGCCACTCCTCACCGAATCCCCTACCCCGCGCCTGCTATGGGCATTTCGTGGGACAACCAATAGCAAGCGGTTGGTGGCGGCGCTGGGCATTCTGGCACGAAAAAGTAATCCAGAAAATGGCGATATGGCGGTTAAACGCTTATATGAGCGCTTGCCATTTGTGATTGGGATTCGCAGGCATGATGAAAAACTCAAACTCACGCATATTGCAGAATGGCAATTTGCAAACGGGTCAGAGTATCCCAATTATGTCGAATTAATGGCGCGAGGGTGGGATGATTTGGAACTCACGGGCAAACGCCCCATGAAATCACTCGATTTAGCAGATACATTTTGGGGATAAAAAATCAGGGCGCAAAATTGCGCCCTGATTGACTATGATGGTTATTGATTGGCATTTTCGATGGTATTACGCAACACTTCAATGCTCACCCCGCCACTGGTGTAATTGGCGCTGATGGGTTGTGGTGTACCAGATTGGGTTTCTGCCCATGTACCCATACGCACACGGATGGCAGGTGTACCACTTGTGCCAGCACTCCGCGCCAAAGCACCATCTGTTTGGTATTGGTCAGCTTCTTGTGTACATTCTAACAAACGAGACAAATTGAGGTTTAACTTTTTAGCGAGTTCACGTCCTGCCTCATCACCACTCAAATTTTGCGCGGTGGCATAATAGAATAATTCCTCATGGGCAACCCAAAAATTAGTATCATCACCAGAGAGGTTTGCCGCACATTCTGCGAGTTTAGCATATTGGGTGCTATTTGTACCTAAATTGGCAATTAAGCGATACTCAAACCGCGCTTTACCTGTCACAACAAATTCTTCAATAAATTGATTCACCGTGTCTTTATATTCTTGGCAGTGAACACAGGCAAAATCGGCAAATTCGACAATCGTAATAGGGGCATTGGGGTCACCCAAAACAAATGCACCATCTGAGGTTCTGTTAGTCTCTAATTGACTAAAATCAATATCACTACGTTCTGCAATCGCATTCTGAGAGAACACCACAATTGCGACAAATACGACAACGGCTACCGCTACAACTGAGCCAACAAGCATAAAGGTTTGTTGTTGTTGCTTTTTCATCAACCTACTCCATCTTTTTACGAAGTAACACAAAAATTAAACGATTCGCCTGATTTTACTAGGGAATCGTTAAAAATTTATGGATTATAGGGATTTTTTTACAAAGAATTAACGAATTAGTTATTTGCGTCCTCAATCACCCGCGCCAATACCTCATAATCTACCCCACCAGAGGTATATTGTGGGCTAATTGGTTGTAACGCATCTATTTCGTCTCCAGCAAAACGCACGCGGACAGATGGTGTGCCTGTTGTACCTGCGCTCTGCGCTAACCTAGAATCGATTTGATATTGGTCAGAAGTCACAGTACATTCAAGCAGTTGTGCATAGTTCAATTGTAATTCTGTCGCCAATTCGCGCCCTGCATCATTACCACTTAAACTGCGAGTGGTAGAATAATTAAACAGCAAATCCATCGCTTCCCAAGCAATAAGCGACCCTTTTTGTTCGGTGGCACATTCGGTCAACTGGGCATAGATAAGGCTATCATTAGTATTCGCCACCAAGCGATGTTCAACCCGTGCCTTGCCTGTATTCACAAAGTTTTCGATGATACGGTCTACAGTCGATTTATAATTTTGGCAATGTCCACAAAAATAATTTGAGAAAATAACGATAGTGATGGGTGCATTTTCATCACCTAAAACATATCCGCCATCTTCCTGACGAGAAGCAGGGGCATCTATATCAGCAGACCCTGTATTGAGCGCATTTTGACTAACCAAAACAATCCCGACAAATACCACCACCGCGACAATCACCACAGCACCTACAATGAATAAACCCTGTTGATTTTTGGATTGTGTCATCTGAATTCCCTCATAAAATATATCAAAACAAATATATTTCGATTATAAATGAGAGCAGATTGTGAAATTAGGGATAATCATCCTTTTTTAGTATGACAAATGGTATCATCCAACCAACTTTTTTCTGATATTGTTTGTATTCATCCCCAAAAAATTCGATGAGTCGGCGTTCTTCATACAACGAGCCAATCACAAAATAGAGTGTAGACCCAAGCGCAAATCCCAAATACCCCTCGCTCATCGTTGGGATAAACCATATCACCAATAAGCTAAAAAAATAAAGTGGATGTCGCACAAACGCATAAACCCCGTTCACACTCAATGGCTCTTTTGGGAGTGGCAAGTCATTCCCACGTAAATAAGCACGCAGTTGCGATGTCCCCAAAAATTGCCCCCCGTCAATTTGTAAAACAGAAATAAGCAACCCTAGTACACCGATTCCTTGTAATATCAGAAAAAGAATAGTGATGGGAGATTGCACTTGCCAAATCACCCGACTGGGTTGTATCACCAATAACCAAGCCACAGGCAATAATGTCACCCC
>CALDGT010000231.1 GCA_937942935.1 uncultured Chloroflexota bacterium
TGTTGGGATTGGGAAAAATCGAGAACCTGACGCAAATTATCCAAACACATCATGTCCACATGGTGGTTATCACCCTGCGTTGGCATGAGCATGACCGTATTTACCAAATTGTGCGCGAGTGTCAAAATGCAGGTGCAGATGTTCGGGTTGTCCCAGATGTTTTCCAATTGAACCTAAAACAAGTTCAAATCGAAAATTTAGATGGCATCCCCCTATTAGGGACAGGTGAAGAACCTCGCTTAAATGTACGAGAACGCCTCTTAAAACGGTTAATTGATATTTTATTGGTTGTTCTAGCATCGCCTATTCTATTGTTGATTTTTGTGGTTGTCGCAATCGCCATTAGGCTTGAAAGCAAAGGTCCTATTTTTTATTCGGCGGTACGGGTGGGTGAAAATGGCAAATTGTTTAAGATGGTCAAGTTTCGGAGCATGATTCCAGATGCCGAAAAGTATCGTAAATCATTAGTCGAGACCAATGAATTAGACCCACGCCATCCCAAAATCCCCAATGACCCGCGCATCACCCGTGTCGGGCGAATCATCCGCAAGACCAGCATGGATGAACTCCCCAATTTGATTAATGTATTGCGCGGACAAATGAGCCTTGTTGGTCCAAGACCACCCACACCCGATGAGGTGGAATTATATGATGAATGGCACAAGCAACGCCTTAAAACCATGCCCGGAATGACAGGTTTATGGCAAGTCAGTGGGCGGAGCGATATTCCATTCGATGAAATGTGCTTATTAGATATTTATTACATCGAAAATTGGTCATTAGGATTAGACCTTCAAATTTTATTGATGACCCTACCCCGTGTGCTACTCAGGCAAGGGGCATATTAATATCCACATAAAAACCCCTCACCGACTGGTAAGGGGTTTTTATTTTGTTTATGAGGTGGCTATCTGAATCTTATTCAGCAGGCACTAACACAGCATCAATGACATGCACGACACCATTAACCGCTTCAATATCGGCGGCGACAACGGTTGCGCCATTGACTGTGACAACATCACCATCTACGGCAAAGGTCAACAAACCACCTTGCAGGCTTTCGACTTCGGCACCATCTTCAATATCGGCAGACATCACGACATCTTCCAACACATGATAGCGCAACACAGTCTTGAGCAAATCAGTATTGAGGTAGGCTTCGGCTTTGCTCACACCTAATTCATCAAAGAGCGCATCAAATGCGTCATTGGTGGGGGCAAACACAGTGAAGGGGAAGCCTTGGTCGAGCAAT
>CALDGT010000232.1 GCA_937942935.1 uncultured Chloroflexota bacterium
AGAATCGGCGGAGTGTCCGTGTGGATGGATGTAACCCACCTGTCGGGTTTGGGCGACCTGGTAAGGTAATATCCACCGCGCCCGATTCGAGGTCTTGTGCCAATTCTTGCTCGCTAATCAAGCGTTCCCGCTCGATATATGCTGTTTCTAGGACACCCTTCACATCATTCGCCATTTTGCCAAACACAGGGCGTTCTTCTTTCGATAACGACCCCATGTTGCGGAGCATCTGTGTGAGTTGCCCTTTTTTGCCGATATATTGGCTATCCCACGCATCCAAATCGGCGCGATTATTTACGCCATTTAAGTCTGCAAGGGCTTGTGTTTGTAATGCTTGTAATTGGTCTAGCATAAAATTCCTCCAACCATACCTACGGTAACAAGTGGGCAGATGTTGGGCAAACAAAAACGCCCTTCATCCACCGTATGCAAAAATTGCATCACAGGGACGAGAGCGTTTGATAATTTGCATCCCGCGTTACCACCCTGATTGATATATCACAAGATATATCCACTTCATTCGCCCCTTATCACGTAGGGGTTACGAGATGAACTACTCAACCAATAATCCGGTTTTTCCCTCATCCAACGCGCCAATGATATTTGTTCAAACCTCATCCCCCCGCCCCCCTTCTCCATATTGGAGAAGGGGGAGAACTTTATTTTTTAGGGTTCTAGCCCCCTCTCCGTTTGGAAAGGGGATTTAGGGGTGAGGTTAGATTCTCATCGCACTCAAGAGTGAACTTTGTGCTTGCCATCTCCGCCACTGCTTTCAGCCTATGGCATGTGGCTCTCTGTGGGGGCAAAATTGCACAAACTGTCTCTTTGTTGTCGTTATTGATGTTTATTATGTGCAGAAATTTGTGAGGATGTCAATTAGCGATTTGATTAACAAAGCAAAAATCATCCCAAATACCCTGCCAAATGTCATAAAAAAGTCATTAATTGACCCATATTGACCTCTCTGACCCCTTATTACCATTTAAGGCTTGATTAAAACCCTTGACGACTATTATAATATGGGGTATAGTTTATTTTAGTATGGAAAGGATGGTTTTGGATGGATACAAACAATAAAACACTCATTGAAGATGGCGCGGTTTATTCCCGTCAAGAAGCGGCAGAAGCATTGGGAATTAGCTTAAGTACACTTAAACGGCTCATCACCAAAGGTCATCTGCAAGTGAGCAAACCAGACGGAATGCGCCGTGTGTTCATCACCGGTGAAAGTATAAAAGCCTTCTTGCAAGGCACAGTCGTTGAGAAAGGCGCGTAGATATGGTCGCCCTTGGGCTATCGAGACAAAAACTCAGTAATACCAAATTATTCGACAGTTGTTATGAGCGTCACAACATTTTGGGCGCGTTTAACACGATGTCGTGGTCAACCCAAACGGGTTTACCCTCTAATAACGAGTTTTTGGCAGGTAGTCACGAGCAGTCTCATCATCGTAGGGCATTTTAATCCCTACAATACCAATCCTATAAAAAAGGAAAGGGACGTGAGACGCAATGCAACTTAAAAATTCGGCTCACGTCTCTTTTTTTTTGCCGATAAGTCGCTATCGTGACTATCTCGCCTGAACAAAGTATTCGCTCTTAGTCGTGCGGTGAATGGAATTGTTGACCAAGTTCCACACCCCAAAAGAAAGGTTCGGTCATGCACTCAGAAAGTGACGGCGGCAACCCCGCCAAAACCGCATCGCACTACGACAGCCGACACAATAGT
>CALDGT010000233.1 GCA_937942935.1 uncultured Chloroflexota bacterium
CAAATCGTATTGGGTACGTGCTGTAGCCATCCCCGAAACAGGTCGTCCCGCTATCAGCTTTGATTGGTATCGTGACTTTTTACAAGGCATGTTAGATGCCGAAGCCTACACTTGGTTTGCTAAACTGGTCGCTTATGGCGAATTGTTCATCGGTATCGCGCTCGTTCTTGGTGCATTTGTCGGTATCGCCGCCTTCTTTGGGGCATTTATGAACTTCAACTTTATGTTGGCGGGTTCTGCCAGCACTAACCCCTTGCTGTTCGTTGTTGCTCTGTTCCTCATCTTTGCATGGAAAACCGCAGGCTTCATCGGCTTAGATTACTTCCTCCTGAACTGGCTCGGCACTCCATGGGGCAGAGGCAAAGAGGCAGAATCTACCCCTGAATTAAAAGGAAATCTTGTCCCTTCACCAGCAGGTGACTGAACACAAACAATATCCTCCATGTTACTCTATAAAACAGGGCGCTCCTTACGCCCTGTTTTTATTTATATCTCGCACAAAAGGGCATATGCTACAATAACAACACTTATCTGCTATTGGAGGAAAAATGCCATGTCCGATTTACTCCACGATGCCTATCAACGCGCCCTCGCCTATCAACAATCTATTCAGTCTCGCCCTGTTTTTCCATCTCCAGAAGCACTGGCAGGGATGACCGCTTTTGATGAAACGATGCCAATAACCTCGCAATCCCCGCAAGAAACACTCGCTTTATTAGATAATTTTGGTTCTCCTGCGACGGTTGCCAATACAGGCAGTCGCTATTTCGGATTTGTGACGGGGGGTATGTTGCCCATCACACACGCCACCAATTGGTTAGCCACCACATGGGATCAAAACGGCGCATTATTTCTCACATCCCCGATTGTTTCTAAGCTAGAATCGGTTGCGATTCAATGGATGTGTGATTTATTTCAATTTCCTGCCCAAACGGTTGGCGCATTTGTCTCTGGGGCGACGATGGCAAATTTCACCGCACTCGCCGCCGCCCGCCATGCCTTACTCAAACGTGCAGGTTGGGATGTAGAAGCAGATGGCTTATTCGGTGCGCCAGAAATTAAGGTGGTCGTTGGGGATGAGGTGCATATCAGCGTCTTGAAGGCATTGAGTATGCTCGGATTTGGGCGCAAGCGCGTTTTCCGTGTTCCTGTAGATGAACAAGGGCGGATACTTCCCGACCAACTCCCGCCACTAGATGAGATGACCATCATTTGTATTCAGTCTGGGAATGTGAATAGCGGTTCATTTGACCCTGCCCGCGCCATTTGCGAAAAAGCGCATGAAAAAGGGGCATGGGTGCATGTAGACGGCGCATTTGGATTGTGGGCATTAACATCAGACCGACTCGCACCATTAGGAGATGGTATTCATCTCGCCGATTCATGGACAACTGATGCTCATAAATGGTTGAATGTACCGTATGATAGCGGGATTGTGTTTTGCAAACATCCAGAGGCATTGCTCGGCGCGATGTCTACCAATGCCGCCTATTTGACCGCCAGCCAAAACCGCGATTCTGCTAATTTTGTCCCAGAATTTTCGCGGTGTGCGCGGGCGGTTGATGTGTGGGGGGCATTACGTACATTGGGTAAGGCAGGTATTCTGCAATTGGTCGAGAGCAATTGCGATTCTGCACAACATTTTGCGGATGGATTGCGCCATGCAGGATATTTTGTCTTGAATGATGTGGTGCTAAATCAGGTTGTGGTGGCATTTGGTGATGATGC
>CALDGT010000234.1 GCA_937942935.1 uncultured Chloroflexota bacterium
AGTTATATCGTCTATTCACCCCTCATTATTGGTGCGACCAGTATTCTATATGAAGGTGCGCCCACCTATCCATACCCCGATAGATGGTGGCGGATTGTTGCCGATTATGGCGTGACCATTCTCTATACATCCCCCACCGCTATTCGTGGATTGATGCGCTTTGGCGATGCGTGGCCCAATCGTCATGACCTGAGCAGTTTGCGCTTGTTAGGGAGTGTGGGTGAGCCGATTAACCCCGAAGCATGGCGATGGTTTTATAATGTCATCGGTAAGGGCAAATGCCCGATTATGGATACATGGTGGCAAACCGAAACAGGCGGGTTTATGATAACGCCGTTGCCCTCTGTTGGATTAAAACCCGGTAGTGCCACCCGTCCATTCCCCGGAATTGTTGTGGATGTGGTGGATGAAGAAGGTAATTCCTGCAAGCCGAATGAAGACGGCAAATTGGTCATCAAAACACCGTGGCCCAGTATGCTCCGCACCATTTATGGGGATGATAACCGTTATGTGCAACAATACTGGTCTACTTATGCCAAACAAGGTTGGTATTTGGCGGGTGATTCTGCGCGGAAAGATGATGACGGTTATATCTGGGTGATTGGTCGGATTGACGAAGTGATTAAAGTCAGTGGATATCGCTTGGGGACGGCAGAAATCGAAAGCGGATTGGTCAGCCATAGTGCCGTGGCAGAAGCCGCCGTGATTGGTGTGCCAGATGAAGTGCGCGGTAGCGTGATTTATGCCTATTGCATTCTCAAATCGGGCAAGCAAGCCAGCCATGAATTAGAGACAGAACTCAAAAATCACATTCGCCACGAAATCGGTCCGATTGCTGTGCCGAGTAAAATCGAATTCGTGACCGCATTGCCAAAAACACGTAGCGGGAAAATTATGCGCCGTGTGTTAAAAGCGCGTGCGATGGGCTTGCCCGAAGGCGATGTGAGTACGCTAGAAGAATAAGCCATAGGTTGCACCAATAAACAGCACCGATTATCATTGTAGGGACGGCATTTATGCCGTCCTTTTTGCACTTTACAAGGAGACACAAATGGCAGATTCACCCGAAATCAGAGATTTATTACGCCTCAATCGCAATAGTCGCACCCTCGTGCAGGGCAATGACCGCGCCGCCGCCCGCGCCATGCTCAAAGCCATCGGACTCACCGATGAAGACCTCGCCAAGCCCATTATTGCTGTTGCCAACACATGGACAGAAGTCGGTCCGTGCAATTTTCATTTGCAAATGTTGGCGCGTAAGGTAAAAGAAGGTATTAAACGCGCAGGTGGGACACCCCTCGAATTTAATACCATCAGCATCAGCGATGGCATCACCATGGGGACAGAAGGCATGAAAGCCTCGCTCATCAGCCGTGAAATGATTGCCGATAGCATCGAATTGGTCGTGCGTGCCAATTATTTTGATGGGGTGATTGCCTTGTCATCGTGTGACAAAACCATCCCCGGTACTATCATGGCGTTACAACGCCTCGATTTGCCTTCGTTAATGTTATACGGTGGAACAATCCTCCCCGGTAAATTTGAAGGCGAATATCCCCTTAAAAATAAGCAAGGCGAGACAGAATTTAATAAAGACCTGAATATCGTACATGTGTTTGAAGCCATTGGCGCACGCGCCGCAGGTAAGATTGATGATGCCGCCCTCAAAGCAATTGAAGATGTGGCTTGCCCCGGTCCGGGCGCATGTGGCGGTCAATTCACTGCCAATACCATGGCGATGGTTGCCAGCATACTGGGCATCTCGCCAATGGGTATGAATGATGTGCCTGCGGTGTATCCAGAAAAAGAAGATGTCGCCATGCGTGCGGGCGAAATGCTCCTACGCCTGATTGAACAAGATATTCGCCCAAGCCAAATTATCACCCGCCAAGCATTAGAAAATGCGATTGCATCTGCGGCGGCATCGGGCGGTAGCACCAATGCGGTGTTACATACCCTCGCATTTGCGCGTGAAGCAGGGATTCCATTTACGGTTGATGATATTGAAGCCATATCCAACCGCACGCCCCTGATTGCCGATATGACCCCCACAGGCACATACAATGCGCTTGATTTGTATAAAGCGGGTGGGATGCGCTTATTTGGCAAACGGATGTTAGACGGGAATTATTTGGATGGCTCGACCATCACTGTGACGGGTAAAACATTGGCAGAAGAATGTGCGTCTGCTGTTGAAACTGAAGGTCAAAAGGTGGTCATGCCGTTGGATGCACCGATTAGTCATCATGGCGGGTTATTCATCCTCAAAGGCAACCTCGCGCCAAACGGATGTGTGGTCAAACTCAAAGGAGATGAACCACAATACCACAAAGGACGCGCCCGCGTATTTGAACGCGAAGAAGATGCCATGAATGCGGTGCAAAATCGGCAAATTGTCGAAGGTGATGTGGTTATCATCCGCTATGAAGGACCTATCGGCGGACCGGGTATGCGTGAAATGCTCAGTGTGACGGCGGCACTAGTGGGGCAGGGACTTGGGCAAAGTGTGGCGCTCATCACTGATGGACGATTTTCCGGTGGGACACGCGGACTGATGATTGGGCATGTCGCACCCGAAGCGATGGTCGGTGGGACGATTGGCTTGGTCAAAGAAGGTGACATCATCGAAATTGATGTAGCGAATCGCAAAATTAGCTTGCTCGTAGATGAGTTTGAACTCGAAGAACGCAGATTCAATTGGGTTGCTCCGAAACCGCATTATACAAGTGGTGTCTTGGCGAAATATGCCAAACTTGCTCATCAGGCAGATGATGGCGCAGTCACAAATGTGAAATAAATCGGGATAATCCCCGTAGGGGCTTGCTATGGCAAGCCCCTACACATTCACGCACATGATACGGAGATTTTTATGAAATATATTGCCTTTTTGCGTGCCATTAATGTCGGCGGTCGGCGTTTGAAAATGGATGTTTTGCGCCAAATTTTTGGGGGGATAGACGGGGTATCTGATGTCGAAACATTCATTGCTAGTGGCAATGTGATTTTTCAATCGGATAGTCCCGCGAAAATCTTAGAACCGCAAATCGAGACCGTTTTGAATGATAAACTCGGCTATAAAGTAGAGACATTCATCCGCACGCCCGATGAACTGCGCCAAATTGGGCAAAGTATCCCTTTTTCTGATTATAACCCCGATGCCGATTCCTTATATGTCGGTTTTTTGCAAAGTGTTCCATCATCTGATGCACTGGCAAAATTGCAAAAATTAGAAACCGATATAGATTTTCTTCATGTGAATGACACCGAACTGTATTGGCTGTGTCGTAAAAGCATTACTGAATCTAAAGTTTCGGGGAATAAAATTGAGAAAGTATTGGGGATGCCCACCACCCTGCGCGATA
>CALDGT010000235.1 GCA_937942935.1 uncultured Chloroflexota bacterium
GCGTGCCAGACGCAACAATGTTTCTGGGATATTATCGCCTGTAGCGGTGACAATTTCCGCGCCCAGACTGCGCGCGAGTGCGATATGTCGCCCCAATCGTTTTTTATCTTCCACCCTTATCGGGGTGGATGTCTCGATATACACCGCCAACCATTCCGCCTCTAGGTTATATGCCATACGGCGCGTCCATCGGATGAGGCGCTCAGAGAATGGGCTGGGTCCCACCGCCACCATCAATCGTTCCCCCGATTTCCACGGACCCGCAATGCGCTTGATTTGCATGTAATCTTGCAATTTGTGGTCTACATGTTCGGCGGTGAGCCGAAGCGCCATCTCGCGCAGGGCGGTGAGGTTGCCCACACGGAAAAAATTATTTGCGGCAACATCGGCGCGGTCTGGGGTATATACTTTGCCTTCAGATAGGCGTTTACGGAGGTCTTGTGGCGAGAGGTCTATCAATTCGATTTCGTTGGCAATATCCACCAGCGAATCGGGGATGGTTTCATGCACCGTAATCCCCGTGATTTGACGCACCGCATCTGACCGACTTTCAAAATGTTGCACATTAACCGTTGTCCATACATCCAACCCCGCCTCTAGCAGTTCTATCACATCCTGATAGCGTTTGGTATGCCGACACCCTTGCGCGTTGGTATGCGCCAATTCATCCACCAAGACCAATTGTGGTTTGCGTGCGATGATGGCATCGGTATCTAATTCGCGCATGGTCGCCCCACGATAGTCTATCAATAATGGCGGGATGCTTTCGAGTCCGTCTAGCAGTGCGGTGGTATCTGGGCGTTTATGGGTTTCGACATACCCCACCACCACATCCCCGCCTTCAGATTTGAAACGATGCGCCGATTCGAGCATGGCATACGTTTTGCCAACACCTGCCGACATCCCCAAAAAGATTTTGAGTTTTCCCCGCGCCAAAATTTCATCCTGTTTTTGGATTGCCGCCAACAGGCTATCGGGGTCTGGTCTGTGGTCATCCATAAAAATGATTCCTTTTTGTGATTATGTCACTATTATAACACCACCCCATCCCACACCCCCCTCTGATGGCTATATCAGAGGGGGGGAATAGTGTGCTTATCGTGAATTGTTTTTAACACCGACAACTTAGGGGAAGCTATCGGCGGGGATGGGCAAAAATACTATGATTGAACCTCATCGAGTGCCACATTGAGCAACAAGACGTTCACTCGTGACTCGCCCAAAATGCCGAGCGTGGGCGATTCGATAAATTGCTCTACCAAATCGGCAACGACTTGGCGGTCTAAATTGCGGGCAGTCGCCACACGGTCAATTTGCAACCGCGCCGATTGTGGGCTGATATGCGGGTCTAATCCGCTACCAGAGGCGAATAGCATCTCCAACGGTACCGCCACATCATCCGCCAAACCGTTCAATTCGCGGAAGGCTTTCTCGCGGGCTTTCACCGCATCTACAAGGGCTTGATTGATGACGCTCAAATTACTCGCGCCAGATGAGCCAAGCGATTGTGGCGATGAGCCGAGCATATAATTCACTGCCGATGGACGCGACGAAAAATAACGCGGGTCATCTATGGCTTGTCCGATGAGCGATGAGCCAATCACCACGCCATCTTTTTCAATCAGGCTACCGTTGGCTTGTGCGGGATAAATCACCTGCCCCGCGAGGGTGACAAACAGGGGATAAATCACCCCCGTGATGATGGTCAAGATGATGAAAAGTCGCAATCCACTGAGAATTGTTTTTATCATGATATGTGTTCCTTTCTATGTTTATTCATCGTGGTGGGACATACGGGCGCACACGCCCTAGTCCCACCCTACAAATCGGTCAGATGGTAGGGCGGGATTAGCCGTTAGGCGTATGTCCCGCCGTTTTCATCCGCATTTTTTTCTTTGTGGTGGGACATACGGGCGCACACGCCCTAGTCCCACCCTACAAATCGGTCAGATGGTAGGGCGGGATTAGCCGTTAGCGTATGTCCCGCCGTTTTCATCCATGTTTATTCTTATGCCAACCCGACCAAATGAATCACCACATCAATTACCTTGATGCCGATGAAAGGCGCAATCAATCCCCCTACCCCATAAATCACTAGGTTGCGGGTCAGGACGGCAGACGCGCCCATCGGCTTATACGCAATCCCGCGCAATGCCAACGGAATCAGCACAACGATAATCAACGCATTGAAAATGATGGCGCTCAGGATGGCGCTTTGTGGTGATGCCAATCCCATAATATTGAGCGCATTTAACGGACCCGCCTCCCCCGCTTGGGCATACAACACAGCAAATAAGGCGGGGATGATGGCAAAATATTTCGCCACATCATTGGCAATGCTAAAGGTGGTCAATGCGCCGCGTGTCATGAGCAATTGCTTGCCAATCCCGACCACCTCAATCAATTTGGTGGGGTCACTATCGAGGTCAACCATATTCCCCGCTTCACGGGCGGCTTGCGTGCCAGTATTCATCGCCATGCCGACATCGGCTTGGGCGAGCGCAGGTGCATCATTTGTGCCGTCACCCGTCATGGCGACCAAATGCCCCTTCGCTTGCTCCTCACGGATACGGCGGAGTTTATCTTCTGGTGTGGCTTGCGCCATAAAATCA
>CALDGT010000236.1 GCA_937942935.1 uncultured Chloroflexota bacterium
GGATATGTCAGCCTCACACCCATTCATCTGGATTTGACAGCACATCATTTTATGGCGGAGTTATTCGCTTGGGATATCTCCCTCTGATAACGTGTTGATTTGTGCTACATACCTCAAAATAATATTCCCCCCTTCACCTGCTTTGCCAGATAAACTCATGGCGGGGAATAATTGAGCGAATGCGGTCTGATATGCCTGTAATCCCTCTAATGTGAGCGATTCTTCAAAAAAGAATTGTTTCACAGGTTGAATGAGCAAGGCAAAGATGAGTCCAACTTCACCGACAGCATCGCCATTCAAATACAGCGCGACTTTTGGTGAAGGGAGAAATGTGGGCATCAGTTGGGGAATTGCCCACAAATACCCATCATGACGGGTCAATAAGTCTTGGGTGGCAGATGGTGTGGCGATGAAAAAAATATCTTCATTCGCCCCAATTGCGATTTCATCTGGCAAAAGCTCATCTGATGGCAAACTGATGAATATCACATCTGCGCTCCCCATTTGGGTCTGATGAATATCAAAATTAGGGTCTGTATCAAAATAGAGTTGTGCCGCATCGCCTAATAGCTTCACCAAGTTTGCCGAATTTTCTGGTGATGTCGTTTTGATGACGATACCAAAATATAATGGCTTGTTGCTGGGTGTATCGGTGAGGGCATACGGGTCAAAATCGCCCCATAGCACATAATCACCGGTTGTCCACGATAAAATATCGGCTTGTAAATCGGCTTGGAGCAACACACGAGTGAACTGAACAAAATCGCGCATGATGAGTTCTGGGGTATCTGAGGCGCTAATAGATGCCAAGACTGATGAGGCGCTCTCTACTAAATTGGTTAAATCGGTGGTATGTAAAAAGAATGTGGCTTGTGGCGGGATAAATTCCCAAAAAGATGGGTCTATTGGGGCATCGGTTTGGGCTTGAGGAGCATCGCGCCGTTGGATGACATCTAATGTGAGTGTACTGTCACCGAATTGAAGCCCTACCATGCCCGCGCCTGTTGTGGCATCGCTCACCCCAAATGCGCCCAAAACCCGCAAGGCGATGGCATCTTGGATGAATGGCAACGATAGGGCGGGTGTGTTGAAATATGCCCACACATCATAATTGTTTTCGGGCAATTGACGCAATCCATCTATAAATAGCGGTGTTGTATTTAATGGGTTTGTGAGGTTAATGGGCAAATTTCCCCGATAGGTGATATGGAGCAATGTTTGACTGAGCGCAATTTGTAAATCATCGAGCGCATAAATCACGAAATCGGCTTGTGCATCACGAGATTCTAAGTTAAGCACGCCTATCATTAAATTGAACAACATTTGGGCAGTCGAAAAATCGCCAATTTCAAAGGTGAGGTATAAATTCACAGGCGCATTTGGGTCTGTGATGACCTCTCGAATCCCATCTATCCCCACGCCCATCCAATCGCCTAATGCTTGTTGTGCCACACTCACCACATCCAATGGAATTGGCAATGTGACAGCCTGTGCCACCAGTTGATTGATTAAATCGGTCATGCTCAATGCTGAAATGGTATTTCCCGGTAATTGTGAACTCACACTGGTGAATAGGTGGTCTAGCTGACTGATAAATGCCTCATCGCTTCGCATCACTGCAAAAAAATCCACATCGGCGGGGATATAAGTGGCTATCCGTTCTGGGGTGGACTGGGCATGAGCAGGGGTGATGAGCAGACATGCGCTGAATAGCGCGATAAATGCCATTCTGGGTATCTGCGAAAATTGTTGGGATACGATTCGGCGTATTCTATCAAATAGTAGGGGGTTGCCTTGTAGAGGCTTGCCATGGCAAGCCCTTACGCCCCATTTGATGGGGAATGTTGGAATAATCGTTTTTCTCATGTTGTAACTGTCCTTTTGGGCAACATCCATGCGCCGATGATGGCAACCGCGCAAAGGATAAACCCGAATAATGCCATTTCATTCACAGCTTGAACGGTGGATTGGACATAAGAATTAAAAAACCATAGCGGATAATCTTTTGGGGTCACTTGGTTTATTAAAAATCCGCCACGCTCTAAGGATTGCACCAAATACACCACCCGCGCATCGGCATATACGCCTAATGTAGATGTGGCGACAGACATGCTCACCATGCGAATCCCCAAAATGAGCGCCGATGCAACCCCGCGTTCTGCTTCGGATACCGCGTTTAATGCGGTGACAATAATCGGTGTGAAGGTTAGACCCAAACCTGTCCCTGCGATTGCCATCATCACCGCCACCAGCGCATACGGCACATCGAGGCGTAAAAATTGCCATATCACAAAAAAGCCTAACCCACCCATTGCTAATCCACCGATGGTTAATCCACGTATCCCTAACCATCCCATTAATCGGCTACTGAATAAGGTAGCAAATGCCAGAGGAATCGTGAATGCCCCCATCATAATCCCCGAAATGAGTGCCGCCGTGGTGAGTAAATCGGGGCGTAACACCGCCGCACGACCAAAATCGCCAAGACTTTTGACATTGACCAACAACGGCATACTGGCGAGGCTGATGAACAAACAAAATCCCACGATGAGGTTAATCCACATAGCAGGCGAAAACCCATTTTTGAGGAAAATTCCCAAACGGATAAGCGGATTTTTGAGCCATGTTTCGATAAGCAAAAAGGCGATAAAAAATACTACAGACAACCCTAATAAAGGCAATATTGGGCTATTGGCGAATGATTCTGAGACATCCAATGTCGCCAGCGCGATGTTGAGGCTGGTTAATGCACCAATGAGCGCAATTGCGCCTAAAATATCGAATCGGGATGATTGCCGTTCTGTTTTTATCCCGCGTAATGCCCATAACATCCCTAATAATGCCAGCAAAACCAGAGGCATATTAATTAAAAAAATGGCTCGCCATGGGAGAAATTGCACCACCACGCCCGCATACGCCGCGCCAATGAGCCAACCGATGGTATCCATCGCCGCAATAATGCCGAGTGGTGTGGCGCGTTTTTCTTTTGGGAATAAATCACCGACCAAAGCCAGCGCGATAGCGGTCACAGCGCCCGCGCCGAGTGCTTGTATCCCACGCCCGATGAGGATGATATGCAAATGGGCAGAATAGGGGTCTAATCCCCAATTGGCATAGGTTGACATGAGCGAATCGCCAATATTATCGTAGGTGATGACGATACTCGCCCCAACCACATATAATATCAAACAAATGGTGAATGCCCACCGCCTGCCGATAAAATCGCTCAGGCGTCCCATAACAAATAAACTGATAGAATAC
>CALDGT010000237.1 GCA_937942935.1 uncultured Chloroflexota bacterium
CTTGGCATGGTTTCAAGTCCCCTCTCCGCTTGGAGAGGGGATTTAGGGGTGAGGTCAGCTTGGTGAAACCCTTTGAACCTCATCCCCTGCCCCTTCTCCTTGTTGGAGAAGGGGTGAAAATCTATTCTTGGCATGGTTTCAAGTCCCCTCTCCGCTTGGAGAGGGGATTTAGGGGTGAGGTTAAATCCTACGGCAACAGTTGAGGCATGAATGTATTATATTCTGGCAACCAAGACGGGCGAGACATCCCCAAACCGCGCCACATCACATTTTCGGCGGTCTCTAATGCGCCTTCTACCCAACCTTGCCATTGCGAATAAGCCGACCCACAAATAAATAACGGGCTTGTCGGGTCTGGTTGGATAATTTGCTTCATCACCTCCCACGCTTTCACGCCGACATTCCATGTATTCCACGCCCCACCATACGGGTCATCGCTCCAATCTTTGAAAGCCGCGCTATATGGCATGGGGATATAATCGAGTTGGTGCATTTGCAATAATTCGCGTTGCAATTCTGCCACCATCGCCACGGTTGCATCTTGTTGCTTCCAAAAATCTTGTGCATTACCCTGAACAAATGGATTCGATGCCCCGCTATATGGCACACCCTTTCGCAATCCTTCCCAGAAGGTGATGAAGCGGTCATCGTTATAACTCGCCATCAGGAGCGAATTGGTATTATTCGGGTCGCCACCCTGTTGATTTTCTGTCCCCATATAATACACCACACGCACAGGCAAATCGGTCACAGACCGTCCGCTATTCACCCCGACATTTGTCCACCATGGATAGGCATAGGTGAGGAAAATTTTCATCACAGGCGATGGTGTGACTGTCGAAATGAGGGCTTGTGTGGTCGCATCACGCAAAATATCGCTATTGGGCGAAATAATTTCCAGTGAACGGCGTGGCATAGATAAAATCACCGCCCGCGCCAAAACAGGGTCGCCTTGCGAGAAAGTCAGATAAAAAACATCCCCATAAGGCGGGACATTCATCTTTTGAATCCCTGTGAGTTTGGTACTCATCCGAAATTCGCCACCCGCCGCCACATATTGATTGAATAGCGTCAATGGGATTTGGTCATACCCTGTGGAGACGGTCTTATAGGTGGTATTCGGTTTGAAGTCGGACATATACCATTCGAGGGCTTCGGCGGCATTCCAATTGCCGATGAACGGAAAATGCCCACCCGCATCCACCGACAAATTATATGCCTCATTGCTCATCAGGCGTTGCAAAAAGTTCCAAAATCCCATGTCATACAAATGCCGACCCTCAAACAACATATTTTGCTTGAGATATTGCCATTGATACCACTCTAGCGTGGTCACATTGGGGATAACCGTTTGGACAGCTTGCAAAATAATTTCAGAAAAATCTTTGCCATATTCAGTTGGGCGCACGCGATACGGCACAATGCTGGGGTTCTTCTGATAATCTATCAACCGATAAAACACCCCGCGCAAATAATTAATATTTTGGTCTGTGCCAGCAGGAAAATCTACAATCGGCAGTTTGAGGACATTTTCGACCAATTGCTTGACGACAATGTGATTCGAGCTATACCCCATCCCGCCAAATTCGGCGCGGAGATGGGGTGCGCCCGGTGGAATAAGCGATTCGAGCCGTCCGCCGATGCGGTCACTACCTTCATACAAGCGCACGCGCAAATTGCCCCCGTTGTCGCTCATAAATTGGCTTAGGCGTGTATCTCTATCAACATACCCTGTCTTTAAGCGCCAACCAGCATACGTGCCACCCGGTCCGCCCCCGATAATTGCAACATCAATCACTTCAATATTTGGGTCTTGTGACATATTTTTCGATTTCCCTCCATAGATAATCAATAAAAAATGTTTTATCCCTGTTTCAGGGGTGATATGTATTGGTGGTGTATCTTGGGGGGACATACGCTTCGCTAGTCCCCTCCTACAAGCCTAGATTTTTTGTAGGGGGGAACTAGGGCGGTTCGCCCGTATGTCCCCCCGCCTGCCGAAATACGTTATTATTTACAACAACGCCTCCGCCATTTTGAGCATATCGTATGTCTTGGCGCGTTCTGCACAATCATTCGCGCTGGCTTCGCCCACTTCGGTTTGCAATTGGGCAATCATCGGCTCTGCGATATGGCGTGCCTCCCAATTACAAGACGGATGCGCCGTCACCACCAGCAATAATTCGAGTTGCTCGATTGGGGAATCTAAAAATTGTGCCATCCCGACCAGCGTCCGAGTGACCTCTGGCAAAATTTTGAACTTTAACCCGCTAATGAGTGCTTGTTTCCAATGATGTTAAAAAAAAAAAAAATCATTCATCCCATATAAGCATGTCGCCACATAAT
>CALDGT010000238.1 GCA_937942935.1 uncultured Chloroflexota bacterium
ACCGAATTAGAAGAAGGTCTCAATTTTTTATTAGACACCAGCAAGCGGTCTGCGAATATTGTTGAAGAATTATTGCTATTTGCCAGTGTACAACGCCTAGAAGACATAAATTTTTCTCCGTTATTGATGCCTAGCATCATTAATGATGTCAAATTACGCTTAAGGCAAATGATAGCCCGCAATCAGGCGACCATCATCACCCCCGACAAATGGCATACCGCCATCAGTTACGCGCCTTGGGTGCAAGAAATATGGGTGAATTACATCAGCAATGCGATTAAATATGGCGGAAAACCGCCACTCGTCCAACTCGGTAGCGATTTAATCGGCAATGGCATGGTACGGTTTTGGGTGCGTGATAATGGTGCGGGGATTTCTGATGAAAATATTCCGTTGTTATTTAAGCAATTCAGTCGCCTAAGAGATATGCGCGTGGACGGTTATGGGCTTGGGCTTTCGATTGTTAAGCGCATTGTCGAAAAATTAGGCGGGGATGTGGGTGTAGAAAGTGTGTTGGGCAAAGGAAGCATTTTTAGCTTCACCTTGCCCGCCCATCACGATTAATTGGCAGTTGGCAACCCCCACATGCGGATTGTGCCATCATAAGAGGCTGTGATGATGGTCGTCCCATCCTCGCTAAAGGCGATTCCACTCACATCGTTACGATGTCCTATCAGGGTATTGAGCAAATCGCCCGTAGCAACATCCCATAATAAGATGGTCGCGCCTTCACCACCAGAAGCCATCATTTGACCATCTGGGCTAAAGGCAATCAGATTCACAGAAGAGTTGTGTCCTTCCCATGTCTCAATTAATTCAAGTTGTATCGCATCCCACACCCAAATCGGTCCGTCATAGGTGGGCGTAAAAATTTTTGTGCCATCAGGAGAATAGACGCAGGCAGTGATAAATGTATCTTGTCTTGGGAATCGGTAAAGCATCTCACCTGTGGCGACATCCCAAACAAGCAGGGTGAAATCGAATCCGCATGTGACCAATTTGCTCCCATCTGGGCTAAAAGCAATACCTGTCAGATAATCTTCCCCTCCATCAAGCTGATGTATCAATTCGCCTGTGGTGATGTCTGTTAGTTGAACATATTCACCCTCTACCCGATATGCCAATAGGGTTGCATTTGGGCTGATGGCAGATGGGAATGATGCAGTCGGCTCATGAAAGTCAATCTCACCCGTAACGACATTGAACACATCCAACCCGCCTTCTTGTGGGGCAATCAACAGATACTCGCTATCTTGGCTAGATACATGCCCTGTACCATATCCAGCATTCGACAGGACAGAATATGTCCCTGTAGCGAGGTCATATTGACGCAATTCATCTTTTATGGTCACGATAGCTTGGTTGATTGGGGCGTAAGTAATGCTCCAAATGCTATCTGAAAAATGAAGCGAGATATCTGCGCTGAGGTGCGGTGTGCCACTCCCTTCCCAAATGCGAATAGCATCGGGTTCAACCGAGATGAATCGGTCATCTGTGGGATGAAAAACAAGGTCAAATATGGTGTCTTTGTGTGCAGGAATATCGCCGATAAACCGCCCCGCCGAAAAACTATAGATACGAAGTTCATTGTCACATGAGATGATGAGTCGGTCTGATTGTTGGCTATCAAATGTGACCGCGCCCACCACACAATCTAATTTCTGGTTCAAAATTTCGATTTTGGTCGTCATATCCCATGCAATGACATTACCATCAAGGCTCGTCGCTACCAACCGTGTCCCAGCCGAATCAAATTCGAGGTCATAAACAAAATCAATATCAGAAACGATGATGCCATCATCAACTAACCCGCCTCCGCTCGGAAATTCTTCTGGAATAAGGCGATATAATTGGATACGACCATCCATCGTCCCTAATGCCAGATAATCTTCATTGGGACTCAATGCAAAAATGCGTAATGAGGGTTGCCCTACATCAGCAACAATTTGGGTATACAATTCGCCCAGTCGCAAATCCCATGTGAATATATCGCCATAAAATGTGACCGACACAAGATAATCATTTCTAATAAATCCCGCCCCGCGCACAGAGGAGTCGGTGGCATCTATCGCCTCTGTACTCAAAAATAAGGGCTTGCCCGTTTGCACATCCCACACCACAAACTTACCATCTTCGCCAGAGGTGGCGATGAATCTGCCATCGGCGCTAAACGAGACCGACAAAACACGGGCATCGTGACCATCGAGATGATGCAACGGGGTTTGTGGATTATCACTCTCAAAAATCCACACCCCCATATATCCAGCCACCGCGAAATGTTCACCTGTCGGCGACATGGCGAGATGATAAATTGCACCATCACCAAAATGCCCAATTTGCACCACATTTTGGGCATTTTGTGGGGTAATCATGCGGTCATCCGTTTGAGCATTGATGGTGGTTATCATTGCCAACAACATCACCCAT
>CALDGT010000239.1 GCA_937942935.1 uncultured Chloroflexota bacterium
TGGGTTAAGGAGAAGCAGAAACTGGTGCAAATTCATGCACATTGCACAATTAGTTAGTAGGCATTCCCCGCCATAATCTGCTTTGCGAGTTGTCCCAAGTCACTTGTAGGCTCAAATTCATTAGAAATAATCTCGACAATCACGCCCAATTCTGCCCAGTCATAAAGCGTTTTAGCATCGCCATCATTCGACATAACACACCCAAAGGTATACGGAAAGCCCACAAAACCATCACCGAGCAAATTGCCATTGGGCAAAATCACCTTGCCATGAAAACCATTCACGATACCCGGAGTGACTTCATAAATCCCCATGAACCAACTCATCTCCCAAACACCACAACTCACCCCCGATACATCGCACAGCGTCACACTGCTCCCATACGCGACATCATTATGACTAAGGATTTGATAAATTCCGGGTGATGTTGGCGCATCTTCCACCCCAGAAGAAATTTCCCACTGGAACACAATTTCCCCATTTTCAAAGGCAATCAGTTCTTGTTCGTTCAAATCCACAACAATGCGCTTATAAGGTACAGGGTCATGCGGAAGCGCAATATCACGCGAGGGCAAATTAAGAATATCCCCCACCGATAAGATGTCTAAATTACGCCCACTATTAGCATCTTTAATCTGAAAAAATGGGATACCAGTCCTTCGGGCAATGCGAAAGCCGGTATCACCGCGTTGGACTTCGTATACCGTTGGGCGATAGCGGACACGCAAATCAATGCTGGTTTGTCCTTCTGCGATGGCTAAATTCACCTTTTCGGTGGCTTCTGTGGGTTCAATATAACGCAAATTGCTATCGGGCGGATTTAGGGTGGTATTAATTTGATTTACAAATTGAGAAAAGGTATCTTGGCGCAAAATGAGCGAGTCATCCCCAGCCATTAACCACCCTGTGAAGGTATCACGGTCAACCGCCCATGTAAAAAATTGATTGGTATATGGGTCATATCCGCGTAATTCAAGCGGTTGACTCACAATTCGCATCACATCATCTAAATACGGTTCTGGGTCATCGTTGATGGGGAGCAACACCGACATTTCGAGGTCAAAGCGTTTATTCATCACCACATCGGTTAGGCGAGCATTCAATTTATCAGTGGTGCGCGTGTAATTCAATTCGCGCCCTGCCCCACCTGCCACACCCGCAAGTGTCCCATTTTGCCATTCATAACGAGCGTTCACTGGGGATTGATAAACTTCATCGGCGAAATCGAGCAAAAAATCGGTGGATGTAATTTCT
>CALDGT010000240.1 GCA_937942935.1 uncultured Chloroflexota bacterium
AGGCACATCGGGCATGGCGATGGCTAATAAAACACCTTCACGCGCCAAATCTGATAACGATTGAATAGTTGCGGGGTTATCCGCAGGGATGATGACCACCAACCGATTTTGGGCGATAGTGACAAGGTTGCCATCTACCAACCCCGCATCAAGCAGGTTTTGGGCTTGGCGCACATTGGCAGAGATGAATAAATCGGCTTCTGCGCCTTCTGTGATTTGTGTGGCGAGGGTGGATGACGCCCCAAATTGAAAATTAATTTCGACATCGTATTGCACAGAGAAGGCATCGCCCACTTCAGTAAAAACATCGGTCAACGAAGCGGCGGCGAAAATAGTGAGTTGGGGTGGTTGCGCCGATACAGTGAACACAGCAAATAACGAGATAATGATAAATAGAAGGCGAAAATTTTTCATGGCAGTCTCTCTTTCATACAGATTAGCCGTACAAATGATACTCCACATATTCCCAAACTGCACATAGCGTTTCATAAATAATCGGGCAAATACTCGCGCCTTCGATGATGTCATCGAGCATCCACCGAAAATCGGGCGTGAATACGGGATAATCTCGGCATGGCTGTGGGCGATGCTCATATACCGTGCATTTTTTATCAGATAAAAATTTGCATGGCGATTGGGCAAAAACACCCCACTCCCCCACTTTTTCGGCACGCGGACGGTCTATCGTATCGGCTAATAAATCGGCAAGGGGGATGTGTATCCCCACAGAGAGCCTCTCGGCATCTTCTGGTGTCAGATACACATCCAACTGCTTGCAACAATTACCACACTGGGTACAGTCGGTGCGATTAATAATGGGTGTGGCGAGCGCGGTGACAATCTCGTCTAATGCTTCGTCTGTCAGGTCATCATTGGCGATGAGCTGATAGCGCATGACATCGAAATCATCAAACCGCACCCGCGCCAATTCTGGCAATTGCTTGGGGTCTATCACGGAATACCCCACAATAACAAATGCCCATTATTGCCAACACTCGCCACCAATGCGCCATCCCGCGACCATGCCATATCCACAATATATGCACCATGATTGAGGGAATGGAGTGGTGCGGTTAATTCACCTGTGCCATCCCAAAATAGCAAATTATTATCCCAACTACCAGTCACCAAAATATCACCATCTGGGCTATAGGCGCTTTCAATCACATCATTTTCATGACCATCATAACGGGTAATTTCGACACCATCGGCATCGAGCAACACGACCAAACCGCCCGAACCTGTAGCCAGAAG
>CALDGT010000241.1 GCA_937942935.1 uncultured Chloroflexota bacterium
TATTCCTCACTCGTGCGCCATATCGGGCGGCATTATTGCCAATGGCGCTCAGCATCGCGCTCATCGCATTATTACGGGCTTATCAGACCAAAAAATGGGGTAAGTGGGCAATCGCAGGATTTTTTAGTGGGCTCGCCGTGAATACCTATTTGGCAGGGCTGGCGACGATTCCTTATCTCATCGGATTCATCATTCACCAAGCGATTTTTCAAAAAAAGCGCCGATTTACCCCTCGTTTATGGCTCATCAGCCTCATTCTAATGGGAATCGCCATTATCCCCTACATCATCCTAATAGCACTTGTCCCCGATTTATTTGGCAGGGCGCAAGATATGGCAACTTCTTTATCCATCACAGACCGTATCACATCTGGCATAAGCGGGTTATGGCGTGCAATTTTTGTGGATGGTTGGATTGTGCCGATTTATAGCACTCCTTATAACCCCTTCTTGAATCCGTTACTCGGTATTTTGGCGCTACTTGGTGCAGTTTTTATGATTCGGCGCTGGCGACACGGCGATTCAGCACTGATTTATGGCGGAATAATTTGCTTTGCAATGCCTGCGACACTTTCAATAGACCCCAATCATCCAGTGCGATTAGTAGGGATATTTCCATTTTTAGCGATTTTGGTGGCTTGGGGCGCGTTGGTGTGTATTGAGGGGTTTGTGTGGATAGTTAAAAAGTATCAAGCACAAATTTCGCCCAATTGGGCATATATGCCACTTGTGCTACTCGCGTTTTCATCGGTGATTGCGACTCATCATGCTTATCAAAGCCTATTCGCAGACCCTGCACGTTATACCCCACCCGAATTGTGGCCCAACATTCCGCAACAATTCCCTATCGGCTTATATGATGCGTTGCTCATGCTCACCGAAGCCACCCAACCGACCTATATCCCCATCGGGAGCGCAGATAATCCACTCGGTTATTTCATATTACAAAACGAAGCCTATCCTCATGTGACTACATGGGCGCGAGCAGGCTTAACAACTTTACCAGAGGGGCAAATTTTTTATCCTGCCACAGACTATTATCATACCGAGACCTACGAAACATCTGAATTGCAATTGCTATTATTGCCCAAAGAAAAAACCATCATCATTTTGCCCATGCTCGCCCCTCTGCAAAAACCGCGTGATGGCACACCTGTTTATAATGATAGAGGCTGGGTTGTGGCTTACACAGCACCCCGCCCTGCCGAGCCGTTGCCAGATGAATTTATCTATTTTAATAGCGCACAATTTGCCCCAACCATTGGGGATAGTGTGCAATTAATCAATAATCCCAATTCGATAATATTAGCAAATGTATCACAAGGGCAAACCATCCCTATCACATTATATTGGCGGGTAATTGCGCCTGCTCCAACCGATTTTTTCAGTGTTGCAATGGTTGTGGATGAGCAATTCAATGGATTAGGGGTGAGTGATCATTATATTTTACCCTATTTATATCCGTCTGGACGGTGGCAAGTCGGCGATATAATTCCCGATTTTCATCAGCTCAATTTACTTGCTTATATCCCCAATACAACCTATCGGTTTGGAACAGGATTATATGTCCCCCCTCATCGAGACTTGGTAAGTCTCACCGCCCCTATTGTAAATAATGCAGGGAATTTATGGGTGTGGGGTGTTGTACATCCCCCCACGCCGTCTATTACTATCCCCCAGACAGCAAAATCAATTGTCACAAGACTTGGGGATAATATAGAACTCCTCGCATACGAATTATTTTTAGAAGGAAATCATTGGCGAGTTGGGCTATATTGGCAAACAAACGAATTGCCAGAAGAAAATTTATTATTATTCATCCATGCCATTCAAGATGAGAAACTCGTTGGGCAATGGGATGGCACACCGACCCCACAAACTTGGGCATGGATAGCCAACACGATAATTTATACAGAACATATTGTGACTGTTACAGACATTCCTGATAAATTTTTTGTGGGGTTATATCGCTATCCATCATTTGAACGCTTATCCGCTTTCCAAGATGATGAGCCTGCGCCAGATAATCGGATTGTGATTCCTGTGAATCCATAAAGGGGTATATGTGGGAATGGTAGCCCAAATTTATTGGTCTACCACACATGAATTATGATTTCTCTTCTAAAATGAATGTCGCAGTTCCGCCATGCTCAAAAATCCCGACACGGTTGCCATAGGCACGACGCAAGATATCGGGCGTGAATACTTCTTGAGGTGTGCCATCGGCAATGAGTGAATGATTTAATACCAACACACGGTCAAACCGCGTTTGCGCTAATTGTAAATCATGGGTGGCAACCAGCATGGTAATCCCTTTGGATTGTAATGACTCAAGCGTGGCAAAAATTTCGGCTTCAGCAGTCACATCTATCCCATTAAAGGGTTCATCCAAAAGCAAAACATCTGTCTCTTGTGCCAATGCACGCGCAATAAACACACGTCTGCGTTGACCACCGCTCAGTTGACCGATTTGCCGATGAATAAAATCGCCCATTCCCACTTGTTCTAAGGCATGACGCACGATTTGGCGGTCTTGTTTATTCGGCAATTTGAACCACCCAATTTTTTTCACGCGCCCCATCATCACCACATCTTCTACTGTGACGGGGAATGACCAGTCTATCGCTTCTTGTTGAGGGACATATCCAAACAATTTGTGACTATTGCGACAATCTTCACCATGCAAAGAAATATAACCAGTCTGATGTGGGAGCATCCCGACTAATGTCTTGAATAAGGTGCTTTTGCCCGCACCATTGGGCCCGATGAGTGCCACTCTTTCACCAACACCCAACTGAAAGCAAATATTTGAAATAGCAAGTTGTGAGCCACGATACCCCGCAGATAAATGATCTACTGTGAGTGCGTGAATCGCTTTAGAATATGGTAATTGTGCTATCAAGCGACTATTATCCTTTGCAAATGATATGATGTCTCAGTTATCATGACATTATCGCATAGAATTGTCAATAGAACACGATTCAATGTATCATCATAGAAGGCATTTCATATAATATTCTTACTGTAGAATGCAATCATCCCCTAGCCTATTCACCTTGACGTTATGTGGGATGACCATTACAATAATTCGCCTACGAATATAGGTGAAAACGGCGATTTTAGACCATGTTTGAGAGTTTAAGTTTACGTCTGCAAAAAACATTAGACCGTTTAGGTCGTTCTGGGAAGTTATCTGAAGCCGATGTAACAGAAGTTATGCGCGAAGTGCGGATGGCGTTGTTAGAGGCGGATGTTGCTTTACCTGTCGTCAAAGATTTTGTGGCGCGAATTAAAGAACGGGCGGTGGGCGCGGAAGTATCAAAGGCACTCAAACCTGGTCAAATGGTGGTCAAAATCGTTCATGAAGAATTGATAACCACACTGGGCGCACCGGGTCGGCTCAATTTTTCTGGGAGTAGCAAACCGCATGTGATTATGCTGGTTGGGTTGCAAGGGTCTGGTAAAACAACCACTGCCGCCAAACTCGCCACCTATTTGCGTAAAGATGGCAAACCCCCTTTCCTTGTCGCGGCAGATATTTACCGTCCTGCGGCTGTTGACCAGTTGATGACCCTCGCCAAGCAAATTAATGTTGGTATCCATCAACAAGGAACGAATGCCCGCCCTGCTGATATATGTGAAAATGGGGTAAAAGCCGCCAAAGAAGCGGGTGCATCTGTAGTTATCCTCGATACGGCTGGTCGTCTGCAAATTGA
>CALDGT010000242.1 GCA_937942935.1 uncultured Chloroflexota bacterium
AACAATGCTTTTAGTCCGAGTGGTGTGCTTAACAAGCGTTCTAAGGTCTCTGCGGCCACAGCTTTTCGGCGTAGCGAAGGAAGAGTAGATAAAAAAAGCGCCGTCTCTAGTGTACTTTTGACGGCTTGCTTGGCTATATCGAAATAATTTGGTCGAAATAACATGCTAGAAGTTAGGCTTTTTACCCACGCATCAAATTTGGGGATATAAACCTGTCCTTGATGCAAAGCAGAGATGAGGGTTTCTGGGGCAATTCCAGAGGCTAAAAATGCACCCATCACCGCACCCGCGCTAGACCCAACAATAGATGTCAGGTCGTCTGGACGAAGGATATTGAGTACACCGAGATGAAAATAAAAGGCTTTTGTTGCACCACCACTTAAAACGAGCGCCGTCCCCGATTTCTTTTTTAATTCGGGCAATACATCAATATGCATAAAAAAGACCTATTTTTTCTAACAACTAACAATATAAGGCAATAAATTTAACCATAGTTCAATTATAGCCACATTTCTCATAACATGACAATGGAATGGGTATAAATCCACCATTAACTCTCATATTCTAGCCATTACATATCAAAAAGTGCTATGATAAAGGTAAAAATAGATGAGGAATTTGGTAATGATTGCCGAACAAGTAGACCTGAGCAAATATATCGAAATCAAAAACGACCGCCCCAATATTCGCGGGCGCAGATTTCCTGTGATGTATTTAATTTCATATCAAAAAGCGAATCATGCCACCCTAGAGGAACTATGTGACGATTATAGCTTATCCGAAGCAGAGGTCTTAGCCGCGTTCTTATATTATCGCCAAAATAAGGATGAAATGGATAGGCAAGAAGCATTAGACCTTCAAGAAGAAGAAGATTTATTCAATAGGTATGCTCGTGACAACCGAAAAAGCTAAAATTGGGCTTTATTTTGATGAGCATATCGCACGGGTGATTGCAAAGGCGCTTATCCAGAAAGGGTATCGTGTCGTTATGGCGGTAGATGCGGGCATGACAGGTAAAGATGACGATACCGAACATTTACCTTATGCTACCGCTAATCGGTTGATTATGGTGACACGCGATAAACCATTTGTAACACGGACATTATCTCAATCTGATTACTTGGGACTCATTTGCATGACCCAAAAGTTACATCACGACATTGGGCAAGCGATTAATACCCTCGCTGAATTTTTAGACTTATTCGATGAAGAACGTGATGCAGGGCAAGTTCACTGGTTACGATAAAGGGCAATTTTATGAAAAAATGGTTATTTCGCGCAGTATTAATCCTCATTGGCTTATTCACCATCGTATACAATACACGCAAACGCACCGCACGCCGTATTTTGCGCCTTTCGCCCATGCGTTATCGTGTGACTATCACCAGAAA
>CALDGT010000243.1 GCA_937942935.1 uncultured Chloroflexota bacterium
GAATGGATACCCGTTTTGGTGCGGGTAGATGTACCGATTGAAACCATAGATTTTGAAGCCAGACGGATAAATGGGGGTGAAAATAACCTCATTCAAGCACGGTCCGATATTGGGGTAGGGGGGGCAAATATGCAAATTGCCATTCCCAACCAAAGCATTACGATTGATTATATCGCCACTGCTCCAGATGAAACATGGCAAACAGTGTATTTGGTGGGACGTGTTTTGCGCCAGAGTGTGCGCGGTTTTGTGACAGATGGTGGATGATGTGACGATTATAATCGCATCATCATGCCAATTATCCTTCATTATTTTGCTCATTTATGGGTAAAATAAGTATTATCCGTTAGAATAAGTTTGCATATTTTGTTAATTTGCCAGTACAATGAGTTTATCAGCACAATTCATACTAGATGAAGAGGCTCGCCTATGAAAAAAATCATCTTGCTCATGGTTTTATGGTTGGTGTGTGGGGGAATGTTTGGACAAGATGCAATAGCACAAACGGAACCTCCTACGCCAGATGATGATGTGTATGATGGTATTGATATTTTATTTATCATTGACCAAAGCGGTAGTATGGGCGGTGCGGCATTTGGATTAGACCCCCAATTTGCATCTGCCCCAACAGACCCCCAAAATTTGCGTTTCTTAGCACCTCAATTTGCTATTCAAGAATTAAGTTTAGTACGATTATCGCAGGTTGTCGAACCCTTACCCGATATTCATGTGGCGGTGATGGCATTTGGAGACGGCACAGAACAACTGATGGGCTGGACAGCACTTGTCCCAGAAGATGCGTTTGGCAATTTAGTAAGCGCAGATGTTTGGAATGAAGAACTTGATAATTTATATGATATTTTGTCGGCACAACGATTTGGTTTTCGCAATTTAGGATTTACAGATTTTAATAATGCCTTCGATTCTGCCCGCGATTTCTTTCAGGCAATGCCCCTCACCCTGGCGCCCCAATCTGGAGAAACACGCTTGCGGGCTGTGGTTATTTTGACTGATGGCGCATCGTGTACGTATGATGACATCTATAGCCAAGTCCCAGAAAATCCGAGTTATAATTGCAATGACGTGCTATATGACGGTACTGCTCAACGTCACATGGAACAATTGGCACAACAAGCACGTAATTATTTTCCTGCTCCCGGTTATGAAATTTTTGTGGTCGCCCTAGATAGAGGCTTGGTGTATGCTGATGTTGTTAAGCCATGGTGGG
>CALDGT010000244.1 GCA_937942935.1 uncultured Chloroflexota bacterium
GCTTCGACAAATACTTGAATCCCTGTAAAGGATTGGGCGGGGAATTGACCGGGCAATTTGCCTTGTCCTTCTTCATAAAGGGCGCGGAAAGTGAGGTTCATTTCGCTTTCGGCTTGGTTATTATACGCTTGGGCAACAATGATACCATCGCAATATTGTTGGCAGATGGGGAAGATATTGGGGGTATTGAACCCATTACCACCCACAATCACGCCTTCGTAACCCAATTCGCGCAAGGTACGCACCAATGTCCCACCATCCACTGCCAAACCAGAGATGACGATAATATCGGGGCTATTGCCAATGGCATCGCTGGCGAGGATGTCGAAGCTGGTATCGGTGGTTTCATATTCCAACACGGCGGCGACTTCTAAGCCAATTTCGGCGGCGGCAGATTGGAATAGGGTGGTCTCGGATGAGCTAAACGCATCATTCCGCGCAAAAATCACAACGGCGCGGCTTACGCCTTCAAGTTCAACGGCGGTGCTGAGTGCGATTGGCGCGAGGACGGTGACAGGGGCAGAAACACGCGCATTGAAGGCGCTAATTTGGGGGATGCCCGCGGCGGTATTCGATGGCGCAATCACAGGCACACCAACACGGTCTGCTTCTGGGACGGCGGCGAAGGCTTGTTGCGAGAGCGTGGGTCCCAAAATCCCAACCACATTTTCTTGGTTCATCAACACATTAAACGCATTGATGGCGGCATTTTCGTCTGTGCCAGCATCTTGGAAGATAATATCAATCGGGACACCATTCACACCACCCATTTCATTGAAATAGGCTTCTGCGATTTCTGCGCCGATGACTTGTTCTGTCCCAAATGGGGAGGCGGTTCCACTTTGCGCCACAGCCACACCAATTTTGATGGGGGCAGGGTCTTGGGCGCGGATGACGGTCATATTCACAACGATAAACAGGGTAGACAACAAAAATAGGGCTAAAACTTTTCTGCGATTCATAAAAATAACCTCTCTTTGTTTGCACGAGTGATAGTAAAAAGCAACTTTTTACTGAAAGACATTGTAACACTAGGGGGATAAAAATGCGAATTATAATATCTTGATTTGATTTTCATTTTAGTATTGTATAATTAGGTACACGAAAAATTTAAGTTTGATTAATCCTATAAATGAGGGTAAGCATGGATTTTGAACCTTTCAATCGTATGTGGAAACGTGTTGAAATTGATAAAGAAGATTCTGAACTTGCTCATTTTACCGCCTTATTGTATATGGGGGAGATGTTCACTAAATTTACGGTAGCTGGTATGGTAGCGGGTGTGGATAATAGCTTTGATCGCCATCAATATCGCCTGAAGCACAGGCTTGTTAGAGCTAGTAGCCTAGGTGATTGGAGTCTTGTTCTTGATGATATAACAAATGGTGTGCCTCGCCAGTATTTAATTTTTGGTAATAATGAGATAAGCGAATTAGGTCAGAGAGCACAAAATGATACATGGCAGTATGAGAGTGTTTATTTACTTGGTCTGTACCCGATAAAATAGAGTAAGAGTGACTCCCAATGGTAGAATAAATC
>CALDGT010000245.1 GCA_937942935.1 uncultured Chloroflexota bacterium
CATCCGACTCGCGCCTGTGCCACGATTCATAATTTCGGCTTGCATCTCTTTCAAATCACCACCCGCACAAAAAGTATTTCCCGCGCCAGAAAGTATCACCGCACGAATAGAACGGTCATCGCGCAGGGTGGTGAACGCATCTAATAAATCTGCCACCATTTGTTGGCTCATCGCATTTTTCACCTCTGGGCGATTGAGGATGATGTTCACAAATGGCTTTTTTATGTCTATTTTGAGTGTTTCATAGGTTTTATTTTCAATCATAAAAATTCACTTTCGGTAAAAAATTATTCCCAATCCATATAAAGCAATGCCCCTGCGAGGGATTTTCCGAGTGTGTCCACCCGTAAGGAGCGCGTCCCGCCTCCGTCTAAGGCATCATAGAGTACAAAATTTAAGGCTTCGATATTATCCAATTCATAGCGCACAACATCACCTTTCACCATATCGCCAAAATGTGCCTTTACACGCTCGGCGGTGAGTTTGGTTTTGATTTCGGCATACGCCTCTGATGAACGGGCGATGACACTAATATTCGAGATGTTGCCTTTATCGCCTGCCCGTCCAAAGGCGAGGTCATACAGTTTTTTGCCCATCGTTTTATATCCTTTCATAATCCTTGCGCGGGACGACATATATGTTGTCCCTACATCAACCGATACAATTGGTCATTCACATATAGCACCAAAACAGGGGTGCTAGGTTTGGGTAGGGTGGTTTGCTCTAAATCGTTCCGTTTTTGGATGGCGCGAGATTCTATCGTATTTCCATTGGGTACTGCGAAGGTATACTCGACCACCACATCGTAGCGCCTAAATGTTTTGACGGGGTAAATATTGGTCATCACCCCTTTGAGTAACATCCCCTCACGACGCAAACGCGCACTTTTACGGGTGGGGAGAATTATCCAAAAGAGGAGTATCCATAACACCACCAGCGCCAATGCCAAGAACCAAATAAAATCGCTATTGAGTGTATAAACATCATCTGAATACCGCCCACTCAATTGAGCGCGGTGCGATTGTCCTTCTAAATAAGCGACTGTCACCTGACTGCCAATGCCAAGTTCATCATACAACATGCCTTCTACCAATTGACTGACCTCATGACGGTCTCCTCGGTGGTCAATATAGGCATAAGTGAGGCGGTATTGTGGCGCAAATTCATCTCCTTCTATTGCTTTCGCTGTGATAACTGCTCTTTGTTCATATCGTGTTGGTTGTGATAAAAAGCTGATAACGGTCACTACGATTGCCATCAGGACGAAGACAAATAACCATCTGCGCCAACCAAATAGAATCGGCTCATGCAAAGATGCGTTTTCATCTCTCACAAAATCGGTATGATGTGGCGCGATGAGAAAAAAAGTTTCGCCCTTAGCGGTGATGAAAGCCATTTATTCTATTCCACCGTCATAAAATCAATATTCGGCACCACATAATCCCGATTGACCAATGTTGACCACAACCCCAAAATGGCGCGTGGGCTGGCGCTAACAGTTGAGCCAGAAATGCCCATGCCTGCGGGTCCGCTTAATCCGTTGGTCATCATCAACCGCACTGCATTTTTGAGTGTGTCTTCGTCTTTGGCGGTGAACATCACCCGAATCGCAATTTCTGGCGGGTCTTGTGGGAGTTCAGATATGCCACCATACAGGCTATTCATGCCCAGATAACTGTACTCAATGCGGTCTATGGCTAAATCTTGCCAAGTGGATTCTATCATCTGTTTCATGATGTCCACTTTTTTCCATGCTTGCGGATAGCCAACTGTGAAAATGAGTTCGCGCATGTATCCTTCCAAGCGTCCCATGACCAATTTTAATTTTTCGGGGCGCGGTTTGCCTGTTACCCCACTTACTTTTACCTGATTTTCGCCGATTTGCTCTAATTTAAGTGTGGTGAAATTGGCAATCACATCTGGGGTTAAATAATTGGCAGGGTCGTGAATTTCGTATATCAGTTGTTCTTTGACGGTATTTGTATTGACAATGCCCGCCGTGTTTGGTGTTTTGGTGATGATGAATGACCCATCGGCTTCGACATGAGCAATGGGGTAGCCCAAACGATGCAAATCTGTCGCAGGGATGGTGTCTATGACCGCCAAACTATTGCCACCCACCACTTGCCCTGTACATTCCAGCAAATGCCCACACACAATCCCACTGGCGAGTTTATCCCAATCTGCCCAATCCCAGCCATAATGCGCGATGAGTGGCGCAAGATAGAGGCATGGGTCTGCTACACGCCCTGTAATCACAATATCTGCGCCTGCTTTGAGCGCCTCGACAATCGGTTGTGCGCCAATATACACATTGGCATTGACCAACATCCCGCCATGTTCAAAATCCAAATTTTCGCCCGTATCCAAATTGGTGAGCGATTCGCCTTTGGCGGGTAAATCGAAGATGACGGGCATTAAATCGTCACCTGTGACGGCGGCAATTTTTAAGCCATGTAAGCCGAGTTTTTGCGCGGTTTGATACACCATTTTGGCGGCGCTAATCGGATTCAATCCGCCGCCGTTGGTGATGAGGGGAATTTTGCGGGCGAATGCTTCTGGCAGGATGCTAGATGCGATGATGCGAATATCGAATGTATAGCCTTTATCGGGGTTGCCTAAGCGGTCTTTTTGTAAAATGGCGAGTGTTAATTCAGCGAGTGCCTCAAAACATACCACATCCACATGCTCCCCTGTAATCATGGGCAAGGCGCGGGTGACATCATCGCCATAATAACCTTGTGCAGAACCAATACGATAAGTCATGATGATTTCTCCTGATAGGGGAAGATGGTCGGCAGGGCATATTCGAGCATATTGCCCCACATGCGGTTGGTATGTCCGCCATTAAATTCACGATAAGTCACATCCCAGCCTTTTTCTTTGAGTAATTGAGATGTATCACGATTGGCTTGGATGAGCCATTCGGTAACGCCACAATCCATCCAAATTTTAAGCGAGGGCGGGGTGGGGAAGGTGTCTATCAGATGCCGATATAATAATTTTTCGTTGTGGATAAAATGACGAAATGCGCCCGATTGACTGATGACATGCCCAAAGACTTGTGGATAACGCATTCCGGTATAGAGTGCCATGAGTCCACCCATAGATGCACCCAGAACGCCGTATGCACCACTATTTTTTTCGATGTCAATCAAATTGAGGTGCTGTTGAGCGAGGGGCAATAATAAACCCATGACTAATTCGAGCGTAGATTCTCCGCAATTATATTCAATGAAGCGGGCTTTTTTGCCACTATCTATTAGCGCGAGTGCGATAGGGCGTATTTTTTTCTGTGCGATGAGGTTATCTACAATCTCAAATACTTTGACTAAATTTTTGAATTGCCACCCGTCATAATTGACCACCAATGGCACAGGCTCATCGGTATTCGGCTGATATAGCCACACATCGCGGGTGTTATCTACCAAAAAGCCTGCAAGCCCTTCTAAGACATGATGTGTTACTACCCCACGCGGGACATCTTTTTTGACTTTTGTTAGTTTGGTCAATTTGGCTTTTGGCATGAATACCACATTATTAAATTTCCCCGCCCCATTTGGATAACGACGTTTTTTATTGAGTGGGTCATAACGCCGTGTCTTATTGTCGCTGAGGTCATCCATATAGACATATTCCATGATGGCATCGGGCGCAAATGTGAGTGTGATGCCCCAAATGTTGGGCGCGAGTTGTTCTAATTGGTGAGGGTTTTCGCCCCAATTGCCCCAATTATTAAAATCTCCAAGCAAATACGGCGCTTTTTCGCCTTCCCAAATGAAAGTGGCTTGATGCCCCTCTATGACAGGTGTACCTTTTGTTTTCGCTTGTTCAAGTAATTCTTGTGGTGACATGATGCTTTATCCTTTCATCAGCGCGGATTCATATTTTCCATTTTGGCGATGATACCCATCATTACTTCATCTGCCCCACCACCGATGGATGTGAGACGAGCATCGCGGAAATAACGCGAAATGGGGGTTTCTTCCATGTAGCCCATGCCACCGTAAAATTGCAGGCAGGTGTCTGCCACTTCGCGCATGAGTCGCCCTGCTTTAAGTTTGCACATCGAAGCGATTTTGGTCACAAACATATTATCTGCGCCCGATTCGGCTAAACTAGCGCAATAATAATTGAGTTGACGTGCCGCCTCGACTTCGGTGAGCAATTCGCTGAGTTTGAATTGAATCCATTGGTTGGCGATGAGGGGTTTGCCAAAAGCCTTGCGTTCTTGGGTATATTGAATTGTTTTGCGGATGAAATACTCTGCGCCTGCCACACCGCCCAACGCGCCAACGAGCCGTTCCACTTGGAACTGTTCCATCTGATAATAAAAGCCCATACCTTCATCGCCAATTCGATTGCTGACTGGCACACGCACATTTTCAAAGGTCAATAGCGCGGTATCACTGCTATGGTTGCCTAATTTTTTTAATTTTTTGCTGATGGTGAAACCTGCTAAATTGGTTGGGACGACAATCAACGACATGCCCTGATACCCGTTATCGGGGGATGTCCGCGCCAATAAACACAACCAATCGGCTTGTGTGCCGTTGGTGATATACAATTTGCTCCCGTTGATAACATATTCGTCGCCATCGCGGTCTGCACGGGTGCGGATGGATGCCACATCAGAGCCTGCATCGGGTTCTGTGACAGCAATCGCGCACACCATATCACCTTTAATTGCGGGCATAAGGTATCTTTTCTTCAACTCGTCTGACCCGTGTTTGGCAAGGGCAGGGGTTGCCATATCGGTTTGGACAAATGTCGCCATTGGGATGCCTGCCGCACCACAGCGTGCCAATTCTTCTGCCAATACGACTGTATACCAAATATCTGCGCCAGCACCACCATATTCTTCTGGATAATTGAGTCCTAAAAAGCCCAAATTGCCCATTTTTTTGAATAAGTCGTGTAGTGGTGCGATTTCGGCTTCTTCCCATGCTTCAATATGTGGGACAATTTCTTTTTCGACAAAATTCCGCACCGATTTGCGGAACATCTCATGTTCTGGG
>CALDGT010000246.1 GCA_937942935.1 uncultured Chloroflexota bacterium
TAGCGTGCTAAATCGCTTCATTTCTCGTTTATCTAGGACAGTTCGAAGAATCATCACCAAACCATCCCGCCCCTGACTTTCTGTGGTGGTTACACCAAAACCAGCTTCGCGTAATTGATTCGCTAACAGGTCGCCGTCGCCATTCGTGAACACATTGGCAATCATATAACCGCGCACCAGCCTTGCTTCGATAATCATCCCCACATAACTCCCTACTGCCGCACCCGCGCAATACGCAAACAAGTTAATCAGGTTGTCTAAATCTTGCACCACACCAGCAATAACCACCGCAAAGACTAAGGCTTCGATTGCCGCCAATATCGCCGCCAATAATCTCAGATTTCTGGTGATGGCAATCATCCGAACTGTGCCGATGGCATAATTGACCACCCGTAGCACAAAAATGGCTAAAGCTGTAAAAACGACTTCCAATATCACAACGCACATCCTTTAGATAGATAATCAAATCACGTAAAAACCGTGTTTTTGCTTATATGTGCATTGTAACCCACTTCGCTATACCTTTTGAATAACCAATCTCAAGTGGTGATAAACCCACTTTCTGACTAAAATGATACGTATCATTTCAAAATTCAAGGAGAATGTCTCATGTATCCTCCCCAACCTATGCAGATGCGACCACAACGACAATTCGGTGTACGTGATTTCATCACGGGCATTATTTATGTCATTGTTGGCGTGGTTATCCTCATTGGCTTTTTTGGATTACCCCTTTTGAACACAGAAACGCTTTCTCGGTCTATAGATGTATCTGAAGTCTCAAATTTGAGCGCCAGTAAAATTGTATCAGAAGCAACCAGTTCACAAACCATTGACCTGTTATATCGCACATTAACCGATGCCCGCGCACTCGCCACACTCATCCCCTTCTATGCGTTGTATACTTACATTGTGCTTGCGGTATTATTTTTTATCGGTGCATTCGCCTCTGTCTTAAAAGCCATTTTTAGAGGCGGACAACGCATTGGGTTTTTTACGGGCATTTTTCGGATTTTGATGGTGCCTATTTTTTATATCCTTGCCCCATTAGCCATTGCCATCTCTTTTTATGCCTTCGCATTACAAGTTTATGACCTTGTTGATGTTGTATCAAATCCAAGAATTTTTCGGTTGGATAGAGTGATGGATGTCGTAGAAGTTGTCCCCCCCGGTATGGGTCTCATCCTCATGGTCGGCGGGAGCATTTTCGGCGCGATTACAATGATTCTCTCTACTCTTATTGGGATGTTCACCCGTTCAACACCTCAAGTCGTTGTCATGCAACAACCCCCTTATGGGATGCCCCCACAATACGGACAATATCCACCCCAATATGGCAACCAACCCCCTTACGGGCAATATCCACCCAACCAAACACCACCCTATCAACAACCACCTGTTCAGCCCCCCTACGGGCAGTATCCTCCGAATCAACCACCGCCCTATCAACAACCACCTATTCAAAATCCGTATGGAAATCAGCCACCACAAAATCCGTATGGCGCACCCCCGCCCCAATACCCCCCCAACCAACCATCACAAAATCCGATTGACTGGGGCAAAAAGCGCGATGATGACGACTTTTGATATATGATAAAGATGGTGGATATATTTTTATCCACCATCCCAAGTCTTAAAGGAGCATCAATATGGGAAATAAATCCAAACCACAACCCAAAAAACACTTAAGAGTCTATAAAAAAAGTTCATTGCCCATATACAAAAATGTAGCAGAAGAATCACATCCAGAGTTGGAGTTAATAGACGGTGATTTAGGGGATGTTGACCCCAATAATCCTATTTTGCGGATGGCACGTTCTGCCGAAAAATTAGGATTAGTCGCCAGTAGAGATGACATTGCTGAAAATTTTGATGAAATTTTGCAACAAGTGATAACTCAGACAGATGACAACTAATATCCTTTTAGATAGCAGTTTTATTTTTGCTTTGAATAGCCCCAAAGATGAAAAACACTTATCAGCATGACGTGTTTCTTTAATTAAAGATGCAAAATTTTACATTCCTGATGTGGCATTAACAGAAGTAACCTATTTGATGAGGCGTGATAGTGGGCTTGGGCAAAAAGCAGTTTTAGAGTTTCTAAAAGTGCTGGTTTCATCTCCATTCATATTGTCACCTGTTTTGAAGAGTGATATTGGTCGCGCCCATGAAATTATGCAACAGTATCTTGATGCAAATCTCGACTTTGTAGATTGTTGTATTTTTGCATTGGCAGAGCGACTTAAAATTATCCATATCTGCACATTTGATATGCGTGATTTTCGGATTTTCCGCCCTAATCATGTTAGTCACTTCGTATTACTACCTGCCGATTTGCCAGCCAAGTGATTCCGAATGATTGGGGCAACACCAAAAAACGGGATGATGACGACTTTTAAGTTATAATCAATATGGCGGATATATTTTTTATCCGCCATATTACTTATCCTTTGAAACGGATTCAAAATG
>CALDGT010000247.1 GCA_937942935.1 uncultured Chloroflexota bacterium
GATAAATAATTCATACCAGAAACATCCTTTTTTACAAAAAAAGCCAAAGTTCAGGGACGACATTCTTGTCGTCCGTTTTGCGTTTGCCATAATACCGCCTCTATAGGTCTATACCATTTTAGGAAATTTTCCCTTCTTACGTAATAATTTGTAAAAAACGTTTCACTATCGCTTGCATAAAATCGCAATTTTCGCTAAAGTCCTATATATCAAGAGAGAGGAGTTTGGCTTTTTTGCCCCATTGGGTAATTTGTGCCGAATAAATTATGAGAAAACCACTATTTTTTCTATTTGTCACACTCATCCTATTACCGTCGGTTGTGATTGCACAATCAGTTGGTGGTAGTTGCCCCGATATTGTGAACACTGCACTAGAATCGGCAGATTTGATGTGTGGTGATTTGGAACGTAACGAAATTTGCTATGGTAATTTTAAGCTCAATGCAACCCCACAAGATGGCGCAGATGATTTTTATTTTGACCGCGTTGGCGATAAAGTCAGTGTGAGCGATTTATCTAGCCTGCAATTAAGCCCGATGGATGAATCGACTGGCGAATGGGGTGTGGCTGTGATGTTGCTCCAAGCCAATTTGCCCAATACACTGCCCGGTCAAAATGTGACCATTATTTTGTTTGGCAATGTCCTCATCCAAAACGCTACCACCCAAGAACAGGTGGATAATGGCGAATTTACCCCCATGCAAGCCTTTTATCTGACGACTGGTATCGGTGACTCGAATTGCGCCGAAGCGCCAGAGAGCGGGATGCTTGTCCAAACACCAAAAGGGGTCGGTGAGGTGAATTTCCTCATCAATGGTGTTGAAGTAGCGATGGGGTCTACGGTGTTGTTCCAAGCACCAACAGACAATGAACTCACTGCTACCACTATTGAAGGTGCGGCAGTGCTAAAAGTGGATAATCAGGCATATCCTGTGGTACAAGGGACAAAATTTGGGGTTCAACGCTTGCCAGAAAATGTGCGATTTATCCCCATTCCCAATTTACCAGATGCCTATGCGCTCGAAAGTGTACAATCGCTCCCTATTGGGTTGCTCTCGCGTCAGGTGACGATTGCCACACCATTGGATAAAACCGCACTCGCCGACTTGCAAAATCGGATTGATAATGGACTTCCATTGTGTGGTGAAGCACCATTCCCACCCTGCACAGATACCATACCATCACTTGGCGGGACGGGGTGTGTTTTCCCAGAGAATTATGAAAATAATACCGTACCAACAGAATTGGTTGGTATTCCCATCTGTGAAGCCTCTGCTTTTTATGTATCGTCTGGTGAGGCAACCTCTCAGCCAGATGCCACACAACAACCGCCAGCTAACCAAAACAACGATGACAACAATAATGATGACGACGATGATGATGATTAAGTTTTTGGGTTATTAAATCTTCAAAAAGCGAGTGCAATATGCCTCGCTTTTTTAATTTGTGCAAAATGTTTGTAAATTTTGCGTACCTTAACTTGCCCCAAAATCGGTTATCGGGATAAAGTGATAGTAATAACAAAAGGAGCAAAATATATGATGTTGTCATCGAAGACGATTAAAAAATCACTCTTTTTTATCATCGCCACTTTGTTACTGTTGCCAGCAATTATCCTCGCACAGACCAATCATACATGTCCCGATATTGTGAATAGTGCTATTCAAGCGGCAGACCAATTATGCGAGGGTCTTGGGCGCAACACGATTTGTTATGGCAATTTCAAACTTAATGCCACACCTCAAGATGGGGTCAGCGATTGGACATTTGAACAAGTTGGCGATATGGCAGATGTGAACGACCTTGCCACCTTGCAATTGACAGGGATGAATGAGGAAAACGGTGAATGGGGTGTGGCTGTGATGGCATTGCAAGCCAATTTGCCCAACACGCTCCCCGGTCAAAATGTGACCTTCATTTTGTTTGGAGATATCACCCTCGAAAATGCCACCACTCAAGAACAAGTCGAAAATGGCGAATTTTCTCCCATGCAAGCCTTTTATTTGACCACAGGCATTGGCGATGCGGGGTGTTCAGAAGCGCCAGAAAGTGGGATGCTCGTCCAAACACCGCAAGGGGTGGGGGAAGTGACATTCAATGTGAATGGGGTAGATGTGGCGATGGGGTCTACTGTATTTTTTCAGGCAAATACTCCGCAACATCTGACGGCAACAACCGTTGAAGGTGCGGCGGTGTTCACAGTAGATGGTGAATCATTTCCCATTTTGGCAGGGACACGTTTTGGCATAGAACGCGGAGAAGATGGTTTTATCCCCCTAAAAAATTTGCCAGAATCGTATGCGGGCGAATTTGAGCGCCTAAATGTGTTGCCAATTGGTTTATTAGACCGCGAAATCGAGATTGAACCGCCGATGGATGGCGAAATTTTAGAAGTTTTGCATCAGCGAATTGAAAATGGACAACCGTTATGTGGCGAAGCACCCTTTCCCCCCTGTGAAGAAATTCCAGCGATTTTTGGTGGAATTGAATGTGTGTTCCCAGAATCCTATGAAAATAACCTTGTGCCTTTAGAAATAGCAAACCGCCCAATTTGCGAGGCATCACAATTTTTTAGGGGTGCATTGCGCGAAGCAACCCCACAAATGCCACAACCGGGTGTGAATTGTGTGTTGAGAAATTCACCAAATAATCCAAATAATTTGCCACTCTGTTCTGAATTAATTGAGCAGATTGAGGAACAATTAACATGTGTGATGCGTCCGCCAGAAGGGGAAGAATTGCCAGAAGGCGAAACCCGCCCATTTTGCGATGAATTGCCGATAATTCCACCTCCAGCAGGGTGTGTGATGCCACCAGCTCCCGGTGAAACGCTCCCAGAAGGTGAAACACGCCCACTCTGCGAAGACGGCGAAACCCCACCCGCAGATACCCGCGAGTGTATTTATCCACCCGGTCCCGATTCGCCACCGTTGCCAGCCGATGAAACACGCCCATTCTGCCCAGAAACAACCCCTGTTATCGGTGATTTGCGTTCATGTGTGACACGCCCCGGTCCAAACGACCCACCATTGCCACCCGACGAAACCAGACCATTCTGTGATGAATTGCCGACTGTGCCACCACCAAATAGCATAAATCTGTTGCCTCCATCAATAACACCGTTACCGCCCATTTCAACACCATAAATTGCATTATAATTTGATAAAATGATTCAGGAGCGAGCGCAAAATGCCTCGCTTTTGAATTTCACTCATCAAGTCTTAAATCATCTGTAGCCAATTTTGGTTTTCATCATGTAAACTAGAAGATATAATAAGTCACAATCACCTAGCACTAAATATTTTCGTGCTAGTAATAGAGGAAAAAACGATATGGCACAAGATTATGATGTTGTTGTTTTAGGTGCAGGTCCGGGAGGATATATTGCCGCTGTCCGCGCCGCGCAATTGGGCTTAAAAACAGCTATCATCGAAAAGAAATATTGGGGTGGTGTATGCTTGAATGTTGGTTGTATTCCCTCCAAAGCCTTGCTCCGCAATGCCGAACTCGCTCATATATTTTTGCATGAAGCCGATACTTTTGGGATTAAAGTTGAGGGCAAAGTCACCGTAGATTATGGTGCGGCATTCAAACGGAGTCGTGAAGTATCTGAACGCCTGACCAAAGGTGTGCGCTTCTTGATGAAGAAGAATAAAATTGATAGTTATGATGCGTGGGGGACATTTACAGACGCGCATACAATTCAATTGGCGCTCAATGATGGCAAGACCGAAACACTCACCTTCAAAAATTGCATCATCGCCACAGGCGCAACCACACGCCTCATCCCCAATACCAAATTAAGCGAGCGCGTGGTGACATACGAAGAACAAATCATGGAAGACAAACTCCCCAAGAGCATTATTATTGCAGGGGCGGGCGCGATTGGCATGGAATTTGCGTATGTGATGCACAATTATGGTGTGCAAGTGACGATTGTCGAATTTATGGACAGAGTTTTGCCATTAGAAGACGAAGAAGTCTCTAAAGAATTGCTCAAGCACTATAAAAAATTGGGTGTGACCATCCTCACCAGCACCAAAGTCGAAAAAATCGAAGATAAATCTGACCATGTAGAAGTCACCATCAGCAAAGATGGCAAGACAGAAGTGCTTTCTGCCGATAAAGTGTTGCAAGCCATCGGCTTTGCCCCACGCACACAAGGCTACGGACTCGAAAAAACCGGCGTCAAATTGACTGAACGTGGTGCAATTGATATTAATGGCAAAATGCAAACCAATATTCCGCATATTTATGCCATTGGCGATGTCACCGCAAAATTGATGCTGGCGCATGTCGCGGAAACGATGGGTGTGGTCGCCGCCGAAAATATCGCTGGTGCGCCAACGGTTGAACTTGACTTCATCATGATGCCCCGCGCCACTTATTGCCAACCGCAAGTCGCCAGCTTTGGCTATACCGAAAAACAAGCACGGGATTTGGGATACGACATTAATGTGGCTAAATTCCCATTCCAAGCCAACGGAAAAGCATTAGGATTGGGTGATGGGGTTGGCTTTGTGAAAGTTATCAGTGATAAAAAATATGGGGAATTGCTCGGCGCTCATCTCATTGGACCCGATGTGACCGAACTTTTGCCAGAACTGACGCTGGCTCGGAGCGCAGAACTCACCCCAGAAGAAATCGCCCGCAATGTCCATGCCCATCCTACCTTGAGTGAGGCACTCAAAGAAGTGGCACATGGATTAGAAGGTCACATGCTTAACCTGTAGTGGAGAATTTTTTTATGCCAG
>CALDGT010000248.1 GCA_937942935.1 uncultured Chloroflexota bacterium
AACGCCAAGAATTGATGGTCACACTGCAACAACAAGCCATGAATGCGCCCAAACCGACATGGCAACAACAAGCAGGGTTGCAACCACCCCCACCACCAATGACCTTACCCAGTGGCAACACAGGCATGAGTGCGCCCCCACCGCCACCTTTGCCCAATACTCGCGCCCAAATTGCGCCCCCTCCGATGAACTTTACGGCACAATCGGTCACAGCGCCAACACCCGCACCTATCCCACAGCCGAGCCAAGTGATGCCCGTTTCATCGCAATCGAGCCACATTTCGGGCTATTTGAATAATCCGCCACCACTTTCGAGCAGTGTCTCGCAATATTTTATGCCTGTGCGGATTCCATACCAATCTGCTATGCAACAATGGTCACAACGGACAGGGATTTTGGGCGGTGGTGGCGGGTCACAAGTCCAATTGGTTTATAAACCCGGTTTATTGGCACAAGCTATGATTCGTTATGCAGACCGCAAAGCCAATATCTATACAGCGCGGATGTTCACTTATTTTGTCACCGATTTGCAACGCATGGGCATTGTGCATTGGGAAGATTTTATGATTGACCCCATCGAAGCACGGATGATTGAGCAAAATCCACAAACCCCCGCCGCTTTTGGCGAATTATCATCTGGGTTAGCCGATAGCACCCGCCTCACTGCGCTCAAAAAAGAAGTGGTGGATATGTTGTATAACACCGCCCAACTCATTATTCCATCGAATGATGTCTTGGGAATTTATGGCAATCCTGATACCGAATTTAGCGAATTTCAGGCGCGGGTGCAACAATCCGCCCGTGAGCAACGCGACCTCGCCATAGATAAATTATCAGATAAATATGGCGGGATGATGGACAAAGCAGAGGCACGCCTCCGCAAAACCGAGCGCGATATTCGCTCCGAAAAGACCCAACTCAAAGGGTTACAACGTGAACAACTCTTTACCACAGGCGAAGCTGTTACCAGCCTGATGCGTGGCAATACCAATTACACCCTATCACGTATGAGCCGTACATCACGGTATCAACGCAACACGAAAGATAATATCCGTGAGCGCCAAGAGGTGATGACCGACCTAGAACGTGAATTGGATGCGATTGAACAAGAATTTGAGGCGCAAGTCCAAAAGACCAATGATTATTGGGTGGGTGTGATTGAACAAACCCGCGAATATGTCATCAATGCGCTCAAGAAAGACATCCAATTGGAGTTATTTGGAATTGGTTGGTTGCCCGCTTGGTATGCTAATATCAACGGACAAATTGTGTTTTTGCAAGCATATTAGGCAATTAATCTTTAACCCCACCCCAGCAAATTCGATTATTTGTAGGGACGCGATTAATCGCGTCCCTACGATTTTTACGAGCGGGGAGAGGGGTTTGTTTATATAGGCTTACCCTCAAAAAGGATTACCCCCTCATGCCCTACAATTTTGACCAACCGATAGACCGTTGGAATAGTGATAGTGTCAAATATACGATTTTTGATGACCACTCTATTATTCCTCTGTGGGTGGCAGATACCGACTTTTTATCACCAACACCCGTCATAGAAGCCATTAAAGCCCGCACTGACCATGGTGTCTTCGGCTATAATTTTGATAACAAACCCTTGCGCGAATTACTCGTCCAACGCATGGCGACGTTATACAATTGGCATATCTCGCCCGATGATATTGTGTGGGTACCGGGTGTGGTGACAGGCTTCAATATGGCAATCCGCGCCTTTGGCAGATTAGGCGAAGAAGTCCTCATCCAAACCCCTGTTTATCCCCCATTTTTCCCTGCCGCGCCCAATAACGGCTTATTCACCAAGACCGCACCCTTAACCCGCATCCAAACAGATAGCCAAATTTCTTATCAATTTGATGAAAATATATTCCGTTCTGCCATCACCGCAGGCAAAACCAAGACCTTTTTATTTTGCAATCCACATAATCCTGTCGGGCGGGTTTGGACAGAATCTGAATTGCGCTGTATGGGTGAGATTGCGCTCGAAAAAGACATGCTCATCATATCTGATGAAATTCATTGCGATTTGTTATTCGATAATCACCGTCATATCCCCCTCGCATCACTCAGCCCAGAATTGGCAAAAAATACAGTTACATTGATGGCACCCAGCAAAACATTCAATATTGCAGGGCTTGGCGCATCATTCGCCATCATCCAAAATCCTGCTATCCGCGCCCGTTATGCCGAAATGGTTGGAAATGCAGGCTTGCATGTGAATATTTTGGGATTGGTCGCCATGCACGCCGCTTATGAACATGGTGGCGATTGGTTGCGAGAAGTGTTGGCATATATGCAAGCCAACCGCGACCTCGCCAGCAATTTTGTGCGCGAGTATATGCCACATTTGCCCATCACCCACCCAGAAGGCACGTATTTAAGTTGGATGGATGCCCGCGCGGTATCGCTCCCGCCGAATGGGGCTTATATGGATATGTTTGAACCCTTTTTCTTAGAAAAAGCGAAAGTAGCCATGAATCGGGGGGCATCATTTGGTAGCGATGGGGCAGGTTTTGTGCGGATAAATTTAGGCACAACCCGCGCCGTGTTGCAAGAAGCACTAGAACGGATGCGCTCGGCAGTGATGGATAGCGCACACTCCAGCGAAGTGATTATCTGATAATTTTCCCCCCAAAATCGAAATGCTTGTAGGGGCGGATTAGGGCGCAAGCCCGTATATCCGCCCTGTTCCTCCCACAAAATCCCAAATGCACTGCATTTCGTAACGTCAATTATTGGGTATAATAAGGACATAATTTTGTTTGAATAATCAATAGGTCGTTATTATGCCCAAAACGATATTCATCAGTTATCGGAGCAATGACTCTGATAAAGTGGATACGATTGTTGCCAATTTAAGGTCTCTCAAAAATGCTGATGGGACATCGCGTTATCATATTTGGTTTGATAAAGATAGTATCCCAGAAGGAAAAAATTGGTGGTTTTCAATTGTGGATGCCATTATTGACTGCAAAGTTTTTATTTTTATGGTATCCCATGAAGCCATTCAAAGCCCCAATTGTATTGCTGAATTGAGCTATGCCCATAAAATAAATCGTCATATTTTGCCTGTTGTTTTAGGTGGTGAATATGAACATAATCCAAGCAAGGGGAAGAAAAATATTCTTTTTTGGGATGAATTGCCAAGAGAATTGAAAGATGACAACATTCAATTTTTATTTGATACAGGCACACAAGCATTTCAGAAATTGATTCAAACACTTGATGATTTATTGGCAAAACCCAAAAAGGATTTACATCGCACAGTAGAACGCCCACCTGACCCACGTCACATTGATGATGCCAATAATAACAATGTATCTATTTACAAAGAGGCGCGTGATTCTGCGCTACGTGGTGATTTTTCTACAGCAGACACTTTATTTTTACGACTATTTAATGCGGATGACCCCGATTTTGGTGATGAATCTGGTGCATGGATAGAAGCTATTCGTTTATATCAGAGAATTATTCAATTCGATGATATTGAACATCGTAGCGCACGCGAAAAGTGGGTGAATTATCAAGAAAACTTTCCTCAAATTTTGTTTAAGATTTTGAATGGCATTTTCGACCCCAAAAGATTTGCTGAAAAATATGGGAATGGGACGCAAAATCCACAACCTGTTACATCGCCACAGCCAGGACGACAATCGCAATCAATTATTATGCCAATAGATGGTCAAAAGCCATTAAATCAAGCAATGGATTTGATAGCGAAAGGTATAGAAAAGCAATCAGCATATTTGCTTAAAGAAGCTATACAGATTTTACAAGGCTTAATTAATGATGGTTACATATCGGATGTTTATGACCTAAAATCACTTTTGGCTGATGCAATTTGTTCCCATGATAAGATTCACCGCATTCCGCCCATCCCCGACTTTCTGCCCCAACCATTTGACTGGTGTGCTATCCCTGCGGGTAAGGTGACGATTGGCTATGGAGATTGGAAAGACCAGAAATATGTCGTAGAACGCACACAAGATTTTAATATACCCGACTTTTTCATAGCGAAATATCCGCTTACCAATGCTCAATATGACGTTTTTGTGAACGCCAAAGATGGGTATGCCAATACTGATTGGTGGGCTTATTCGGATGACGCGAAAGCATGGCGCAAAAATAATTGGAAACCGCGTGAAACAGGTTTTAAGGGTGATGCTCACCCGCGCACGAATATCACATGGTATGAATCGGTCGCGTTTACCTTATGGATGAGCGCCAAGATGAAATTAAACATCCATCTCCCCACCGAGCAACAGTGGCAACGGGCGGCGATTGGCGATACGGGTTGGGCATATCCGTATGGGGATGAATTTGATAAAAATCGGTGCAACTTTAATACGAAAAGCACAACACCCGTCACCCAATACCCTACTGGTGCAAGTTTATATGAGGTGATGGATATGAGTGGCAATGTGTGGGAATGGTGTTCAACTGAATCTAATCAGGGAAATATTCCATTGAAGGATGCTACTAATGATAAAATTTATGTTTTGCGCGGTGGCTCGTGGTTGATCAACAATACGGCTCTCCTGCGTGCCAATGTTCGTGGTAGGGATGTCCCTGATGATAGGTACAATGTTAGGGGTGTTCGTTTTGCCCTCTCTCAATAGTTCTGAAATAGATGTGAGGTGTTAAAACGGGACGAGGCACTGCCTACACCCCTACAACCACGAAACAAATTAAATGTGGTGCGGGCGGATATACACTTCGTTAATCCGCCCCTACAAGCCTGCCTATTTGGTGTGTAGGGGCGGTACTAGCGCCCGTTTTTGGCGCGTATGTCCGCCCTAAGCGGGGCGATTTTTGGGTGGGACTGTATTCCGTTTTTATTCCCCATGTGGCGATGTATCGCGTACCCACAGGGTATCGAAATCGCATGTAGACCCCTCACCGACACTCAGCGAGACCGTCCCGCCGAATTTGACGGTGTTATCTACCGCCGCCAAGAAATAATCATTGACGAAAAATGCGATTTTATCATCATGGACGATAATTTTGAGGGGTATCCAGATGGGCAACTGGGCATCTTCGGCACCCGGTATCGCCCCTTCATGGAAAATCACTTCTTCTGTGGCGGTGGTATAACGGGCGATGAAATCGGTTGTGCCATCCTCATTTTTCCGCACATCCAAAAAGTACCCCTCAATGCTCTGACCCGTGACGGTGGTCGTCACACGCACGCCCAAACTGGCTAACCCTGCCTGATTATTGGGGATACGCACGAATACAGTCGCATACACATCGGTTGAATCGGAGTAAGCGCGTTTATCTGTGCCTTCGCCAAACATCTGCACGCCGTAGGTGGGGCTAATGAGGCGGAAGGTCGGATTTTCGCCATCAATCAGGCGCAAAAAGGTCGAATTGGTGGGCGAGGCGGGGTCTTCGATATAATCCCCTTCTGCATTTTGACTACCCACCCACCAATAACGCGCATTTAATTCTGTCGAAAAATCTTCTTCGACATCACTGCGAAATTCGCGGAATGACCGTTCCAACACTTCTGCTTGGAGCGCAAAGGCGAATTGTGCTTCTGCGTTGGCGGTGGCGGCAGTTTGCGTCACCAAAAAGTCGTCTAGGCGCATATAATCGTTATTGCCCGTCACGATGCGAATCGTGCCTGCGGATGGACTGCTTTCGAGCGTATCTTCAAAGCGCACACGTCCTTCTAGGCTGATGGTGAGTTTATTGCCGATGAAGGTGATTTCGAGCATTTGCCACACATTGCGCGTATAAAAATTATCTACACGGCGACTAAAAATCACAGAACCGTTGGCATCGAGATGACTCATAGTCAAATTGCCACCATCTAAATCGAGCAAAAATGCCCCCGCACCACTCTCGCGCAGATACAAATCATACCCACCGGTGCTACTCCAAACCCGTGTCCGTAGGGTGAAATCTTGAATGGGGGTCATTTTTGGCTTTATTTCGACATTATTTTCCACTTGGACAAAATTATTTCCGCTCTCGGTGGTGATAATGGTTTTGAGGCTGTCATCGGTTTGCCACGTATCAGGCAATGTCGCGCCTTCAAAATGATTGCTAAACGGCTCTGCTTGTTGAACGGTGAAATTATCGAACCGCACGGCACGATTGCTGGCATTCACTTGTAATAAAATTTGCCCCGCTCCAAGTTCTGGATTGGTATCTTCGGCGGTCATGAGCAACCGCCCGTCTATGTATACATAAATCAAGCGACCATCTGCCCAAATGGTGGCATTATGCCATGTGTCATACGAAATGGGCGCATTGCCTGTTTGACGGATAATGACTTCGCTATCACGGTCCAAAACATCGGGTGATGATAGGTTGTTACGGCGTAAAATCACCAGACCGGGGAATAATTCAACCGCTTGGTAACTACCATCATCGGCATAACGGAACACAATCCGCGCCCCGCCAGACCCACTTTCGAGGTTAAAATCGGTGCTGATGATGAAATCAGAGACTTCTGACTCAACCCATTCGGGTTTGCCATTGCCCATGACCACCATTGGAGAATCTATCCGTCCTTGTCCAACCAGCAATTTTTGTCCATCTTCATTGATAACTTGCCATGTGGCAGGGTCATAATCCCATTCTGCAATCGGGTTTGTGCTTTCAAAATCGGCGATGAATGGCAACCCCCCTTGTGGTTCTGGTGTTGGTGTGGTGACGGGAACAGTTGGAGTGGGGGTAGATGTCCCTGCGACACGAGTAGTTACAAAAGCGGTTTGTGTCGCATAAAAATCTTGTGCGATTTTGGTGGATGTTAAATCAATGGCAGATGTCGGTGATGGCGTGATAGATGGCGTGAATGAAGGCGTATATGTCACCGTATCGGTTGGCGATGGTGTAATACTCGGTGTGGTGGTTTCTGATGGTGTGTATGTTGGCGATGGCGTATCGGTTTGGGTTGGTGTTGGTGTATTAGATGGTGTCTGCGTTGGGGTAAAAGTCGGTGTGAATGTATTTGTGGGGGTGTTGGTTGGTGCTTCGACCACCTGAATATCACTCATATTTCCTTGTGGATTCACAAATGAACGTGATGATAACACCCATCCATCAGAACCATCTGGCAATAACACCAAATACCAGCGTCCATCTTCGCTCACCCCCACAATATCCAACATCATACCATTTGGGATTGTATTGATAGATGGATAATTTGTCCCCGGACCCAAGCGGACAATTAACTCTGCACGCGCTTGGACAATCGGGGTAGATGGCGTGGGAATGTCGGTATTGGTCGCACTAGGCGATGGGGTTAGGGTGAGTGTCGCGCTTGGTGTGATAGTCGGGGATGGTGTATCGCTGGCATTGATAACTACCACATCATTCGGTGTTTCTGATGGCACATCACCTTGTGAGTTATCTGGGGTGTTTGTACTTTCAATTGGTTCATCGGTAGATTCTGTGGCGGTATCGGATGGCAAAATCACCACACCGCTCGATGTCGTTGCGGTGGCATCGGTGTCATCGGCATCTCCACCACCGCCTGCGATGAGGGCGATTACTGCACCGATTACGATAACCAGAATGACCAATCCACCAAAAATTATCGGTGTGCGCGATGGGCGGGTAGCACTCATGGGAGAACTAGGATAAGGGGTGCTACCGGGTGGTTGTAAAGATACGGCTGGGGGAGTTGGGATTCTTGCACCAAAATTAGG
>CALDGT010000249.1 GCA_937942935.1 uncultured Chloroflexota bacterium
ACTCACCGATGAAGGCATGGCACTGGCATTGCGGGTGTTGCGTCGCCATCGGTTGCTTGAATTATATTTAGTACAAGAATTGGGTTACGAACTTCATGAAGTGCATCATGAAGCCGAAAACTTGGAACATGCGGTTTCTGACCGATTTATAGAGGCAATCGCCACCAAACTCGGCAACCCAACCCTAGACCCCCACGGCGACCCAATCCCTGCCGCCGATGGGACAATTATTCGCCGTGATTTGGTATCGCTCAACGTGTTAGAACTGAACACCCCTGCCCTTGTGAGCCGATTCACCGCCGACAATGATGAAATGCTCCAGCACATCCTCAATCGCAATTTTCGGTTAGGGGTGGCGGTATGTGTTAAGCATAGAGACCCATTCGATGGTCCACTTACAGTTGAGGTCAATGGTGATGAAAATATCATTGGTTATTCAGTTGCAGACCATATTTTGGTGGAAGTGGATGAATAACAATAGGACGGCGGTATGCCGTCCTATTTGATTGATATGTTATCGGGGCTAATTGGCAGTCTAAATCCGAAGGTGCTACCCTCTAAATACACACTGCTAAAGACAATTTTTCCGCCAAACCGTTCAATAATATTCTTGATAAGATACAACCCCAAACCTGTACCTTCAATATCATCGGTTTCTTTGGTTTTGGCGCGGAAGAATGGCTGAAATAACTTACTTTGCATATCTTCTGGAATACCAAAGCCCGTGTCTTTGACCTCAAAGATGGCGTGACCATTTTCTTGGCGTGTTTTAACCGTGATTTTACCCTTACTTGGGGTATATTTGATGGCATTGGTCAGCAAATTGGCGGCGGCTTCTAAAATTTGCACATCATCTGCCCGTACCATCAAGGCGGTTTCTGCTAATGCGAGCGCCATATCTTGTTGTTTTTCGGTGGCTTGCTCGGTGTGTTCGTAAAAGGCTTCTTGCACAGTCTTATTCAGGTCGAACACCTTTGCTTTTTCGACACTGCTATTTTCAATACGCTCCAGCGATAAAATATCGTTGGTGATTTTTTCGATGCGTCGCGTGGCTTTATCTATCATATCCAGATAATTATAGGCGCGTTTATCTCCATCTTTGCCCAAGACACGGCGCACCAATTCGACATAACCAATAATCACACTCGCAGGATTACGGAGGTCATGCGCCGCCACCCGAATCATATCGGTTTTGAGTTGTTCCAAACCACTGACTTGGGTATAGAGACGTTGCATTTCTTCATATCGTTCTTGTGCAATCTGATACAACCGCGCATTATCTAACGCCACCGCCACACGCCCTGTCACCAATTTGAGAAATTCATAGGTATCATCGGTGAAGCGTTCTGGTTTGTTGGTCTCGATATTCAAAATCCCGATAATGCGGTCAGATGAAACGAGTGGCAATAACATTTGTGCAATCGTCTTGGGATGCACAATCACTTTTTCAGATTCGACATTCACATCACGAATGAGGCGAGACTTGAGGTCTTCTTGAATTTGTTTGATGAGTGGGTTAATTGGCAAAAGGCTACCACTCTTGAGGTCTGAATACCCACCGATGGCTTGTGCAATGCGAATTTGGTCATTCTCAAATAACCCGATATATCCTGTATCTGCCCCACTCAAACGCACTGCCAAGTCAAGTGCCATCGCTTGGACATAATTCATGCTCAAGACTTGCGACAATTCATCATCTACCTGATGCAAAATTTTGAATTGTTCGGCATGGCGTTCCCGTTCTTTTGCAACACGGTCACGCTCTAGGGCATAGTGAATCGCCCGTTGTAAGGTTGTAGGTTTCAGGTCGGCTTTATCGATGTAATCAGTCGCGCCCGCTTTGATGGCTTCCATATCTACACCTTCGCGGACTTGCCCTGTCATCATAATGACAGGCGCTTTTAAGCCTTTTTTCATGGCTTCACGCATGAGTTGAATACCACTAATTTGCCCCAAATCATAATCTATCAAATAAATCTGATGCTCACCTTTGCCAATGGCTTCTAAGCCTGTTTCATAGGTTGGCATATATTCGACAATATAATTCACATCGCCACGAGAGAGCATGTGTGTGATGAGAATTTGGTAACTACGGTCATCATCTATGACCAAAACTTTTATGTCTGTCATCAGTTATCACCCCACCTAAATAAACTTTATAGGTCTGATTTTATAGGTTACGCGAGTCTCTTTGCCCCGTCTATCGGGCATCGAAGCATAATAATCGGGTTGCCCCCGATACCGATTGCTCAATAAATTGATGTGGTCTACTGCCCCTTCTTCAGTAATCTCGACCACCTCACCGCGCACTTCTAAATACCGATAAGGATTATTGGGGTCTACCGACAAAATTGTCACCTTAGACCGCGCACGCATATTTTTATCTTTTTGTCGTCCCTTTGCGCTATTCACCCAAATATATTCACCATCCCAATTAAACCAAACTGGGTTGGCTTGGGGATGTGTATCGGGCATGAGGGTGACGAGTGTCACCACAATTGGGCGTTCTAGCAGGTCTTTTTTCTCTTCTGGCAACACAAGACTTCCCATCGTGCTATACTATCCTTTCGGCATATTTCATTATTATAGCCTAATTTAGACATCAATGCCTGCGGCGCGAGCGCGGGCGAGTATGGCTTCGGCAGATTTGACCATGGGCATATCTACCATGCGCCCTTCATAAGCAAATACCCCTGTACCATGTGCCTGATGATCATTATGGGCAGTGATGAGGGCTTTTGCACGGGCAATTTGTTCGGGTGTGGGTGTAAAAACAGACTGAATTACTGGTACTTGTTTTGGATGGATGGCTAATTTTCCTGTAAAACCCATATAGAGGGCTTGTTCGGTCTCTGCACGTAACATACTATCGTCTGTGCCTAAATCAATAAACGGCGTATCTATGGCTTGTAGCCCTTTCGCCTTTGCAAAAATAACCAATTTGCTCCGCGCATAAAAGACTTCCCAACCATCTGGCGTGCGGATTGCGCCAATATCCCCCGCCAAATCTTCTGCACCAAAGATAAGCGCAGAAAGGCGTGGGTCTGATTCGGCAATATCTTTCATATTCACCACACCCAACGCCGTCTCTAAAATCGCCAACAGGCGAATACTGCCTTCCATCCACCCATATTGACGTTCTGCACGGGTCAGGTGAACCGCGACACGTTGAATTTGCTCGGCATGTTCAACCTTTGGCAATACATACCCATCGGGATGACTTTCGATGGTCTCTTGAATATCATGAAACCACAAAGATGGGTCATCGAGTACAGGGTTAATCCGCACAAGGCGCTCAGTATGCCCAAAATTAATTTCTTTGAGGGCGGTGGCAGTCACGGCGCGGGCTTCGGCTTTGCGACTCAATGCCACCCCATCTTCCAAATCCATGATGACCGAATCTACATCCAGCGATGCCCCTTTTTCTATCTTTTTGCGGTCATCACCGGGCATAAATAATAAAGCGCGTCGTGTTCTGATTGCCATGAGGTTTTTATCCTTATATCACGCAAACTCAATAATCACACCCTCATACGCGCCAAGTGTCATGCGGTCTAAATCTACCGCTTCGCCTTCACGATAAGAGTGTGTGGCAATAACAATTGTGCCTTTATTATAATCAGCAAAGTGCAATTCGCGCTTGCCACCTGCAAAGTTTAACACAATCAGCCGTTTTTGCCCTTCATATTCTCGTAAAAAAGCATAGCAATCTTCTGGCAATCCGTCTATAGGGTAATATGCACCCCAATTGAGTGCGATTGTACTACGGCGATAGTGAAGTAAGCGATGATATAACATCAAGATTGAATTGGTATCTTTTTGTTGGTGTGCAACATTATTTTTGGCGTAATCTGGCGCGAGTGGCAACCATGTCTTGATTCCTGCACCAGAAAATCCCGCATTGGGGGAATCATCCCATTGCATGGGAGTGCGACATTCATCCCGATTAAACCCGACTTTATTCCGTCCTTGTGGGTCTAAAATTTGGTCATCGGGGATGGTGGTATTGTGCATCCCAATTTCATCCCCATTATAAAGGGTTGGTGTGCCACGCAAGGTCAAAATGAGCATCGCCGCCAACCGCGCACTATCTTCACCAACACGACTCAAAAGGCGTGGAGAATCATGATTGCCTAATACATAATTGGGTTGACCATACGCTGGAAGCCCTGCCTCATACGCATCTACTTTGGCACGGATGGTTTTTGCATCCCATATGGTTGGGATAAGCCCAAAATTGAATGGCAAATGAATTTCATCACCATCCCCATCTTCGGTCTCTTTTCCATAATAAGAAGCGAGTTTTTGGGGCGATAATCCATAATCCACTTCGCCGACAATCACCCGATTCGGGTATTCATCAAACAACGCACGTAAGTCGCGCAAAATGCCATGCACTTCGGGTTGTTGTTCACTATTCACACGCAAATATTTCCATGCGGTACTATCCCCTTCTTTCCAATCAGGGTTAATGGGATTATCTAAAAATTCTGGATGTTTGAGCAAACGGTCAATCACATCCACACGGAAACCATCTAGACCACGTTCTAACCAAAAGCGAATTTCGCCGAACATCGCTTCTTGAACGGCAGGATTACGCCAATTCAATTCGGGTTGACCGGGGTCAAAGTTGTGCATGTAATATTGCCCTGTGTGCGGGTCAAATGTCCACGCATTACCCCCAAAATACGCGAGCCAATTATTGGGCGGTTCACCGTTTGGTTTTGGGTCTTTCCAGATATACCAATCGCGTTTGGGGTTGTCTTTGCTAGAGCGCGATTCTTTGAACCACTCGTGTTCGGTGGATGTATGATTTGGGACTAAATCTAGCAAAATTTTGATATTGCGTTGGTGTGCTTCTTGTAGGAGCAAATCAAAATCGGCAAGAGTGCCATATTCATGATGAATATCGGTATAATTTGCCACATCATACCCAAAATCGGCTTGTGGTGAGGGAAAAATTGGCGAGAGCCAAATGGCATCTATGCCCAGCCACGCTAAATAATCGAGCCGTCCGATAATTCCACGTAAATCACCAACGCCATCGTTATTCGAGTCTTGAAAACTACGTGGATAAATTTGATAAATCACACCACGTTGCCACCATGCACCTTTATCGCTCACAAGCACCTACCTTAACTTCGCCCGAAAAAATCAAACTTTTGTATGGTTATTTTTCACAATTATAACATAAATGAGATATGTGGTGAG
>CALDGT010000250.1 GCA_937942935.1 uncultured Chloroflexota bacterium
GACATAATCGGTTGTCACGGTAATCCCGCCGATGGCATCTACAATAGCGACCACCGCCTGAAAATCTACGGCAATATAATCGTGAATCCGAATCCCCAAATTATATTGAACGGTTTGCATTGCTAATTGCGGACCAGACCCAGAACTACGGATTTCACCTAGCACCATTGCGCTATTAATCCGTTGATATTCAGAATAACCCGGAACTTCGACATATAAATCGCGTGGGATGCTCAAAATGCCGATGCTGTTGGTGCGTGGGTCTATGCTGACAATCATCATTGTATCAGTGCGATATGCCAGACCAATTTCACCCGGTCGGCGGTCTAGCCCCATCACCAACACCGTGAATCTGCCTGCACCATCCCAAGGGGTGAGGATGAGGCTTTCGCCGTTATCTAGCGTGATAGGTCTTCCAACGGCAATTTCATTACCCGCAAGATTTTCGCGCAAATCAATCGCAGGAGGGAGCATTGCAATATCTATTGTGGCGGTTGGCAAAATTTCGGGTGGGGTACTTATTCCACGCAACACCAAAACGATAAACATGCCAACTACCGCCATCGTGACCAACAACCCCCCTGCGATAATGACCCATGCCCATTCATCGCCAGCACCACGCTTATTTTTGTACCGTTTGCGGGCGCGTTGACGGGCTTCTGAATCGCGCATAATCGGTGTTGGGGGTGGGGGAGTGGGAATTTGGCGCGGTACATAAATCGGCTTATACACTTCACCATTGGCATTGATTGCGGGCATATTGGCTACTGTAGGCTGGTTTTCAATTTTCCCCCATGTTGGCGCATCTGGCACAACATTACTCTTGATGGTTTGGTCTGGCGTAGGGGAATTTTCATCAAATAGAGATTTCAAATAATCATCAGACATGGTTTATGCTAACATTAGTAAACGGAAACTAACTCACAGTATAGGACGAATGTGGCAAATGCGTCAATATCGCTTGATATACAATACCCCTACCAATGGTGCTTGGAATATGGCAGTAGATGAAGCTATTTTATCTGCTGTGATTGCGGGTGACGCCCCACCCACATTACGATTTTATGGTTGGAATCCGCCTTGTTTATCATTAGGGCATGGTCAATCACTGTCTGATGCAGATATGAAACAGTTAGATATGCTTGGTTGGGATGTTGTGCGTCGCCCGACAGGAGGCAAAGCCATTTTGCATACCGATGAACTCACCTATAGCCTCGCACTACCACAACATCACCCATTGGCACAAGGGAGCATTGTCGAAAGCTATCGGCGGATTAGCAGTGGGTTGATGGCTGGTCTTAATTTGCTTGGGACAACACTTTATGCCGATAAACGCGCTGATGAATCAAAAATCACAGGTGCTGTGTG
>CALDGT010000251.1 GCA_937942935.1 uncultured Chloroflexota bacterium
AAAACGGGTGAATGACCGTGTAACCCCCTATGGATTTAGTCCAACATGGCATCGGGTGATGCACGAAAAGAGTTGCAGTTCGGTGATAATTCTAAAAAGGGGCTAGAAATTTTTGTGAATATCGCTTATGATAATCTCTACATGGTGGGTGTAGCTCAGCTGGTTAGAGCGTCTGGTTGTGGCCCAGAAGGCCGTGAGTTCAAATCTCATCACTCACCCAATAAAAAACCGCTAAATCAATTAGCGGTTTTTTTATTTCTATTTGGGTTTGCGTAATTTCACCATAGCGCGTCTTAACAAGATACGTCGTCCAACACGCCCATAATTAACATCAAGAACTGTTGCTGGTTTTATAATTTGTGCAGTTATTGTTGGGGGTGGTGGGGGAGTAGGGATAAATGCTTCTACCTCCTGAGCTTGGACTGCTTTCATCTGTTGGGTCGCACTCGGTTTTTGTAACCCGAATATCTCAAAGACACTCATTTGTGAGGTATCAAGGGATGTCGGCTCATTGATACGTGGCAATTCATATTCAAAATCATCTGCTTTTGGAGTTAATGCAGGGACTTCAACCGTTGGCTTTTCAATATCAGGTGATGGCGAAAATTCGGCAGTTGTTTTTTCGATGATGGATGAAATGACAACTGGTTTTGGGGTATTCATAGCAGTATCGGCATCTACTCCCGATAAAAAGTCTGGCTCTGTATTTGATTCTTTATCAAAGAGAGTCGCGTTTACTTCTGCCACACTAAAAGAAACATCTGTTTGAATCTCTGGTTTTTCTACAGTTATCGTTGGGCGTTCTTTTGTATCTTCATCTGCGATAGGGGGTTCTTTAAGCAGTTCATCTTCTGGCTTATCTGCAAATGTAGATGGATGGCGTGGTTTATATTGAGCGCGTGCCTCTGCATCTGGGGCTTCTTGCATGAGGGACTTGGGGCTAAATGGGGCAACCCCTTTGGACTTATTCACTTGCTTATAGAGTGTTTGTAGGCTATCTATAATATTACTTTCGATACCTCGCTTCACACTCATAGCATTTCTAACACCACTCAAAAAACCTGTGAGGGTATATTCAAATGTCCATTGGACAATTGTCCCTTCTGGAGTCTCTTGTAGGCGGATAACACCCGCATTTGTTGCGTATGGTGCGCCATTCACAATGGTGTAACGATACCCAACACGCTCATACCAATTGGTAATTTCTATCACATAATCGCGCCCACCTTCGCTAGTATGTCGCCAACGTGCGCCACGACCTTGTTTGTATGATGTCAGAAAGGCGATGCTACGGCAATCTGCCAACCATAATGCGTTATTCTCAATATTGCTCACAAACTGCCAAATATTTTCGACAGCCGTGGGGATGAGGATGCTATGCTCAATAATACTCATCAAAATCTACTCGCTTTAAGACGTGTTCAAAACGCAAGTTTGTGTTAAACTTCACCTGATTGCATTATAGCACATTACATCAGGTGGAAAAACACTTGCCAACACCAACTATCACACTTGGATTTATTATTGCCACCCTTTTGGGTGCATTATTTCACCTTGTATTGGGTGGAGATGTGCGCCGATTAGCCTTATTTTTACTTTCGAGTTGGGTAGGATTTGGAGTTGGTGATTTAATTGGTGTTTTATTGAGTTTTCGATTACTAAATATCGGGGCATTGCATTTGCTACCCGCTTTGTTTGGCGCAATCACATTGCTCACTTTTGCCCATATTTTGTCTTCAAGGCGCAAAGATAAGCGCCCAACCCGTTAAGGTCTGTTATATGAGTCAAGACAAAGCTACAGATAAAAAATCACTCCCAGAAGGTCAATTAGAGGGCGAGAAAAAACCATTTTCGTTCATGAAGTTTATTTTGTATATCAGTATTCCACCAATCATGGTTATTCTTGTGTTATTTATTGGTGGTCTCATTTTGGCACTCACAGGCGACCCAACCCAAACCGCACCACGCATTGGCATGATTCGAGATATTTTTATCATCATCCTCGCCTTTGAATTTATCCTCGTGGTATTGGCATTGGTCGCACTGATTTTACAAGTGACGAGGCTCATTTCGACTGTTGAGGATGAGATTAAGCCCATCATCGAAAATACAAAAGAAACACTGGAAACAGCCAAAGAAACCGCGCAATTTGTCGGTAAAAATGTCACAAGCCCAATCGTTGGTACACAAGCCTTTTTTGCTGGATTATTTGTGTTTTTACGTGATATAGGTGGAATCCGTAGAGCTATTCGCAAGACAACACCCAAAGGGGGAAATGATGGAAAATAGCAAATTCTTTTCTGGATTTATATTTGGTGTTGTCATCGGCGCGATTTATGCGTTATTCAAGGGACCAAGATTTGCGCTTAAAAATCAACGAAAAGAGGGGATAATAAGCCTATTGCCCGCCGATACGGTCCAAGAAAGTATTGAGACGGGCAAAAAATTGGCGCAAGAACGGCTTAAAGGGCGTTAATTTGACCAAATGCGATTGGAATACATGCTAGAATATCACTCGCAATCACACTTCGCCCATCATGGTAACGCTGATAGGCTATTTCACCAGCTAATCCATGGATATATCCGCCAGCAATAGTGGCATGGAATGGGATCGCGCCACCTGCTAATAATCCTACAATTAGTCCCGCCAAAATATCACCCGTTCCTGCCGTAGCGAGGGCATCATTTTTGAACGGCAAAACAAATAAATTGCCCTCTGGTGTAGCGATTACTGTATGCGCCCCTTTGAGTAAAATAATGACACGCCATTCTTTTGCTTTTTGTAATGCCAATTCCCAACGATTCATCTGAATCTCTTTAACAGATACATCACACAACCGCGCCATCTCGCCGGGATGTGGCGTGATAATTGTATAAGGGGGTATCAGATTCCACCAGCCATCTACCTTAGCCAAAATATTGAGCGCATCGGCATCTAAAACCAAATTTGGCGCATTAAGCCGATTCGCATCTTTGCCTAATAAATGGCGAATGGTAGGGTTAACATCACTTGAATCCGATTTATCTGGATAAAGTTCGGTATGGGTAAAAAGTTCTGTGATAAAACGGTCTGTATGTGGTGATTGCCCTAATCCAGGACCGATGAGCAATGATTCATAAATCCCAACCTTGCCTAAAATAGTAGGAATTGCATCTGAGGATACCATTCCATCTGTGTGTGATAATGGCAACCACGTCGCTTCAGGTAAATTACCTGCTAGGATAGATACAACCGGAGTAGGGGTAGCGACTGTCACAATCCCTGCACCTGCCCGATATGCTCCTAGCGCCGATAAGTGCATCGCGCCGATATATTGATGGCTACCACCGACTATCAAAGCCTTTCCGAATGTGCCTTTGTTGCTTTCGGACGGTCGTACTGGCAAATAAGATTTAATCATTTGTCCTGTGACTAATTCACCAACACCATCCTTTAGTTCTGGTAAATCTTGCGGAATATCTATTGGTGCAACAATGATATCCCCAACAAATTGAGTGGCGGGGAATTTTACCAAACCCACTTTTGGTGCAATAAATGTGATGGTTGAATTGGCGGGGATAATTGTATCGTCTGCTTCACCCGTATCACAATTTACACCACTTGGGCAATCTACTGCCAAAACTTGTGGTTTATGACGAGGTAAAAATGTGGGATTGGTTAAGGAAATAATAGGCGGGTTTTGTAATTCTGTTATGCGCTCACGAATAGCTTGCTTTGTGAGTCGCATGATTCGCCCCAAATCACCCGTGATAGGGGTTCTACCACCAATGCCGAGTAGTGCATCCACAATTAAATCGGAACTGGCTACCATGTGACGTAATACACGCCCATCTTGGTCGTCTGTTGCATAGGCTATAAATAAGTCTGCCTCTAAAACCATTCGATAGGGTATATACGAGTCATCTAGGCGTTTAAGTAAATAAAAACGCACATCAAAACCACCATCTTCTGCTAAGTATTTTCCTGCGACTAAACCATCACCGCCGTTATTTCCACTACCTACCAATATGGTAATACGCGGTTTATCTAAAGTATTTTTAAGCATGTGCATAGCATATTTGGCA
>CALDGT010000252.1 GCA_937942935.1 uncultured Chloroflexota bacterium
GCTGGTTGGACACTATTGGCAATGCCCACATTTGGGTTCATAACACTCACGCTCTCGTTGGGCATTTAATTCAATATTAGTCTATTCTTTTTGATATTAGTGAGTTTGTATGGTCAAGTGGTCTTACCACGCCGACAAATTCGTTACCTTTTCATATTATCATTTGGCTTGGTTTTATTCATACAATTTTTTGCTATCCCAAAGGTTGTCTTATCAGTCTCTCCCGCAGAGATTTTACCTCAACTCATGACACGTTCTATTGCCTCTATCATCACACTGGTGATTTTGGTCGTTATCAATGTGTTGTTATATATTTTGCGCCAAGAATTTGATTCTCGCCAAGAAGAATTGCAAAAATTTGTTGTTGAATTGGATAACCGAGTGAAAGAACGCACAAAAGAACTCGAAATCTCTAAGCAACAAGCCGAAGAAGCCCGTCAACAAGCCGAAGATGCCAACCAAATCAAATCTCAGTTTTTGGCGAATATGAGTCATGAACTCCGTACACCACTCAATGCCATCCTCAACTTTACGGCATTTGTGGCAGATGGCGTGATGGGTGATGTGAATGAAGAACAAGAAGATGCGCTCCGTCAATCGATTAGCAGTGGCAAGCATTTGCTGGCGCTCATCAACGATATTTTGGATGTGACCAAAATTGAGGCGGGTTTGATGGATTTATTCATCCAACCTGTAGACCTGAGCGAAGTCATTAATGGTGCGGTGAGCATTGGCAAGGCGTTGGCAAAAGACAAACCGGTTCAAATGATTACAGAAATCCAAGAGAAATTGCCAACCACCTATGGCGATAAACGCAGATTGCGCCAAGTCTTTTTGAATGTCATCTCGAATGCCTTCAAATTCACCAAAGAAGGGTCTGTGACCATCTATGCCGATGCAACCGATACCCATTTGAAGGTGCGTGTGACCGATACAGGCATCGGCATTGCCCCAGAAAATTATGATATGGTGTTTGAATCATTCAAGCAGGTCAAAAATGATAACCTAGAAGTGGTCGGCACAGGTTTGGGGATGCCCATCTCGAAATATTTTGTCGAATCGCATCAGGGTAAAATGTGGTTTGAAAGCCAAGTGGGGGCAGGGACAACCTTCTTTATCGAATTGCCCATCCTCACAGAAGAACAAGCCAACACATTATAAGGCAAGATAGTCAGTCGCACCAATATCATTTATTTTCACCCTTCGATTATGAAGGTGTTCATCATACAAATACTGTCGTAGGAATAATGAGCATGAGCAACATGAACTTACTGAAAAAACGGATTTTCATCGTAGAAGATAACGCCAGCAATAGCACCATCATGAAAATTTTGCTACAGGCATCGGGCGCGGTGGTCTTTAATGACCGCTTTGCCATCAACACACTAGAACGGATTCATGACGCGGGTGCGATTGATTTAATCATCATGGATTTGATGCTCTCGAATCATGTGAGTGGTTATGATGTCTATGACCAAATCAAGCAAGACCCCACCTTATCGGCTATTCCTGCTGTCGTTGTGAGCGCCTCTGACCCCGCCCTAGAACTGAACAAAGCCCGCAATAAAGGCTTTGTTGGGTATATCACCAAGCCCATCAATAACCAGACATTTTCGAGGATGATTGCCTCTATTTTAGAGGGCAAACAAGTTTGGGCAGACGATTTTAGCGAATTTGAACATCAATAAACCCCACAGGATATTTTTTTCCTATCCAAAGGGTTAGTGAGTCTACCTGTCTAACTAGATAGGTAGATTCATCAAAAAAACTCTCTAATTAGCTAGTTCAATAACACCCCCAAATGAGGATATACTTGAATTAAAGATGCGGTATTGTTCATTTGGAGTCCATTTGTGGTCACACAAATAATGAATCATGCAATTGTTTTACAGGTTAGTTGGTCGCCCAAACCATTATTTTTATCGTGGCTAACTCCTCATGAAGAACCAATCAATTTACCCTATCAGAGGTATTTATGAACACACCTGACCAAACCAATGTTTTTTTATATGTTGAAGACGATTTTGCCAGTCGGCAAGTTGTGAAGGTACTCATCACGCGCATTATGCGGTATCAGCATTTGCATATTTTTGAAAACAGCGCCGATTTTATCACCCGCGCCCATACCCTAACCCCAAAACCCAATATCATCTTTTTGGATATTCAAATGCGCCCACACGATGGTTATGCGGTCTTAAATATGCTCCGCCAAGACCCCGATTTTGCTCATGCGCGGGTGATTGCGATGACGGCGAATGTGATGTCGAATGATGTTGACCAACTGAAAGCATCGGGCTTTGATGGTCTCATTGGCAAGCCAATTGATAACAATATTTTTCCACAATTGGTTGCCCGAATTATTGCTGGTGAATCCATTTGGTATTTGCCATAGTTTTTAGGAGATTGAGGGATGAGTTTTCTCACAAATGTCGCAGGAAAACGGATTTTTATCGTCGAAGATAATGCTGGCAATGGCACAATCATGAAAATTTTGCTTCAGGCGGCAGGCGCAACGGTTTATGTTGACCGTTTTGCTATCAACACCCTACAACGGATTCAAGAAGCAGATAAAATAGACATCATCCTTATGGATTTAATGCTCCCAAATGGTGTGACTGGTTATGATATTTATGACCAACTACAACTGCATCCCGAATTTGCCCGTATCCCTGTTGTCGTCGTGAGCGCATCTGACCCCGCAATGGAGATGAATAGGGCGCGTGCCAAAGGATTTCGAGGGTATATTTCTAAGCCCATCAATAATATCAGTTTTGCGAAAATGGTTGGCGCTGTCTTAGAGGGGCATACCGTTTGGGGCGATGAATTTAACGAGTATAACTATCATTGAAATGATTAGAAAGAAGAATCACGTATGACAAAATTTACTGGTAAAACCGCACTTATTATTGAAGATGATGAGACCAGCATCAAGGTGATGGTGCAATTGCTCAAGCATGTTGATATGAAGGCAATCATCATTAAAGATAGCTATGATATGGGGACGCAATTGGCACAAATTTCTGCCCCAGATGTCATTTTCTTAGACCTAGAGATGCCTCAAGCCAATGGTTATAGTGTATTAGAATATATTCACCGTGAGCCAAATTTGGCAAATATCCCTGTTGTAGCATACACCACCCACACCAGCCATTTGAATAATGCCAAAAATGCGGGTTTCCATAGCTTTTTGGGCAAGCCGATAGATGGCAAACGTTTCCCGATATTGCTCGAAAAAATCTTGAATGGTGAACCTGTTTGGGAAGTGCCGAGTTAAGGGGTATCGTAACCGAGATTTAGAAGGATATACGTCTATCTTGTGGTGGCACATACGCCTGTCGGCTAGTGCCACCCTGCGATTCTGCCAATTTTTGGGGATAAAAATGAGGGATTTGCTAAATTTCGGCACAAAAAACAGGACATACTGGTAGGGTGGGTACTAGGGCGCGTGCGCCCGTATGTCCCACCACATACAAATGTTTATTTTTGTGCCACAATCCACCACACCCGATGAAATACCTCTAGCGGGTCATGCGGAAAATGTGCCTTGAGCAACGCCTCATGTTCGCGGTCAAATGCGCCAATTTGCTCAACCGATAAACTTGCGCCTATCCCCGCGCTGGCGCGGATTCGCCCACGCCATGCTTCGTGGGTATAAATCAGGTTTAGGTCGAATGAATGGGTCTCGATATTTTTGAATCCTGCTTCGGCAATATCGCGCAAATAATGGGAATACAACCCGTCTCCGTTTCCACCCGTCCAATTGGGATTATGTGTTTGCATCAGCCCTTCGGTGAGTTCAACCACATTGCCTTTGAGGGGAATCCAATCCAAATAAGCGATGACCAATAACCCACCATCCACCAAAACACGTTTCACTTCGGTGAGGGTTTCGATATGCTTAAACCAATGCCAACATTGCCCCGCCGTGAATAAATCGAATGAGGCACTTGGTAAGCCTGTATTTTCGGCAGGGGCGATGACATAATTCACCGTCACACCTGCCTCTGCATCCAAAACTTTTGCTTATGCGATGAGTTCCGCCGAAATATCGAGTCCCGTCACTTG
>CALDGT010000253.1 GCA_937942935.1 uncultured Chloroflexota bacterium
ACTTTGAGCGCCATCGTATTTTGTGGATTAACCAAATGAGGTTGAAATAAAATATCGTTGCGAATAATCGCCCGTTGCAAATCAAAATTCTGGATGACGAACTTTCCAAGCATAACCACACCTCCCAAATGCCTTTTTTTTTTTTTTTCAAAAGGTCACTCATGAATTGACATGGGTTATGCTTATTATCATACACAAATTCAGGAAGTGCTTATTCAACCATTAAACTCTCATCATAATAAAAGCCAGAAATTTATCTGGAGATGGCGTTATTTTTCTACCGTAATACCCGATAAATGCTCCAGTGCTTTAATCAGGGCGTGATTACCTTCTTCACCGAGTCCTTGTGCTTGGAGGGTGCGATAAAAATTAAAAATGAGGCTGGTTGTCGGCAAAGGAACACCCAACTGGTCGGCAGAATCGAGGACAATCCGCAAATCTTTTTGTTGCAGGTCAATCATAAATCCCGGTCGCCAATCACGGTTAATCATTTGTGGTGCGCGATTCGTCAGTGACCAGCTCCCTGCCGCCCCGCCACTGACTGCCGCCAATGTCTTTTCTAAATCCAGCCCACCCGCTTGTGCAAAGACCAATGCTTCGCTGATGGCTTGCATCGTCCCCACCACCAAAATCTGATTCACCAATTTGACCATTTGCCCCGCACCTTGCCCACCAACATGCGTAATGGTTTTGCCCATCGCAGAAAAAACAGGTTGTGCGCGGATAAAATCGGTCTCATCCCCACCCACCATAATGCTCAGTGTACCTTTTGCCGCGCCTTCGCTCCCGCCACTTATGGGCGCATCCAACATCGTTACACCTTTTTCGCGCAATTTTTCGGCGATTTTTACGGTGGTTTGTGGGCTGATGGTGCTACAATCAATCAATAACGCGCCTGCATGTGCGCCATGAATCACACCAGTTTCGCCCAAGACAACCGCCTCAACATCTGGTGTATCGCTCACACAGGTGATGATCATATCGCTATTTCTGGCGACATCGGCTGGGGTATCGGCTATGCTAATACCCAATTCGCGGAACAATTCGGCTTTGGCGCGTGTCCGATTCCAAACCGTGAGCGAAAAACCTGCTTTATGCAAATTTCTCACCATGCCCTGCCCCATAATCCCCAATCCGATAAATCCAATTTTTTGTGTCATGAAAAATCCTTTTGCATATCAACCGGGTAAATAGCGCGACATCACCTTATCCATCAGGCGAATTGTATCATCTATAGATTGAAAATCATCCGCATACGATAAAATATCTAATTGTGGGTCATAACTCCAAAATCCGAGCGCATCATACAAATAGCGGATGTAGGTATAACAAATTCCCACCACCACGCGCGAAAATACTCCGTGTGGCATATACGGAAAAAAGAGAATCACCCCACGGTTATGCACATAGAGGATGATATTCAATTCTTTTTGGACATAATGCAATTCAACATCGCCTGCGGGACCGGGGAAAGGTTCTAGGTTGCTATCTAATTTGAGCAACAACCGCGCTAAGGCTTTTGGGTTAATTTGCTTGACGGGCCAAAACACTTCGGGTTGGTCGTCACTTTGCCCATATTGATACAACCAATCGAGCATAGCGGGTGTGAGTTTGCCTGCTTTTGGCGAATAGAGATGGATTTCGTAAATCAATGCTTACTTAACCTCACGAGTTGGTTGATAATGTCGTAAAAGGGCTAAAAATAAGCGTATATTTTCAATTTCGGCAAGTGGAAAGGTATGCCATGCTGTGCCATCAGCACGTTTTAAGTTCAGTTGACCCGCTTGAATGGTCTGTCCACCAAAATGTTCCCAAATAAGTTCATCAGTTTGATATTTAATACCTGTCGTGCTGATGAATAAAGCATCATTAAACCCAACACGCTCACCATTATCTAGTTTTGTATTCACCTTTGGCAATAACACCCGATAAATCTCGTCTTTTTCCTTTAGTGTGAGGTTATCTAAGTTTTTATATACTGAATAGAATAAGATAATTTATTCGT
>CALDGT010000254.1 GCA_937942935.1 uncultured Chloroflexota bacterium
GTGAATCTAGATGTAGGCATCGCACTCGATGTCACCGCCACAGGTGATGAAGCTCATGCCCGCAAAATGGCTGTCGCGTTGGGCAAAGGTGCGGCGATTAAAATCCATGACCCCGGATTAGTCGTGCCTCCATCCGTGATTAATTGGATGGTCGGACGCGCCGAAGCCGATAACATCCCCTATCAACGTGAATTATTGAGTGGTGGGACAACCGATGCTTCTGCGATTCAAGTAGCGGGTTGGGGTGTGCCGAGTGGGTGTATCTCGATTCCCTGCCGATATATTCATACGGTCAGCGAAACAGTAGATTTGCGTGATGTGCAAGCCTGTGTGGATTTGTTAACTGGATTGTTGGCGAACCCTGCACCGTTCCCTGTGGAATTATAGATTAGGGCGGTTTTGGCGGATATGAAATAAATATGTTACAGGTGGCTGACATACGCCCTTGCGGGCTAGTCAGCCAGTACACCCTAAAACGGGGTATGTGTAAGGGACGACTAGCGGAGTGTATGTCGTCCCAAAATAATCTTCACGATTAGAAATAGCTACTAATCAACTCTAGCAATGCCTGAATATCTTCTGGCGCACCCGATTGCACCCGTGTATTGCTGGCGCGTGCCATCCGACTGAGGGTCGTCACATCGGCGGCGCTTCCGTATGCCACAGGGATGAGGATAATCGGATTTAAGGCGTTTCTGGATGCCGCGATGGTATTCACCACATCATTGAGGGTGACTGTTCTATCACCTGTATCTTCGCCATCGCTCAATAAAATCACCGCGCGAATTCTGTCGTCATCATCACTGGTATTCATCAGCGAAATGATGGTGTTTGTCGCTTTGAATAATTCTGTGCCTGCGAGGGGCTGTAGGGCGTTAATTTCTTCGCGCAATTGATTGGCATTGCGTTCCAAATCATTCATCTCGACTAAGATTTCTACTGTTTCAGAGAAAACGGCTAACCCAACACGGTTATTGGTCTCTAAGCCTTCAATGAAGGCAATCGCCGCCGTTTTTGCTTGTTCTAATTTGCGTTCATTCGCCATTGAACCTGATACATCAATCACCAACCAAATATCGGCTTGTTTTTTGACGAATGCCCAACTTTGTTGAATCGCAGAGACCACTTCTGGCGCGGGGACATCCAACACGGTTGCAGGTTGATTAATATCCACGCCATTTTCTGGCACAAATGGGTATGCCAATGGCACATCAGGATTTGCAGGACGGAAACCTTGCGACATCACCCGTTCTTGGACTTTTGGTGTGAGGACATATTCGGTAAAAATCCGCGCCGCTTCGGTTTGCTCTGGTGAAACCCAAGAGGCAGTCACAATCCCAAAGGGGTGTTCATGCCAAAATGTGCCTTCTTTGGGGTATAAAGCCACCAATTGTTCGGGCGGACGGGTTTCCGTGAGTCCCATGTTGATGAATAACAGGTCGTTTTCTTCTAATGCGACAAAATCGAGATATTCGGGACCTTGGGCGATATATTCTTTGAATTCGGTTGTGCGCCGTGAATAATGGCGGATGAGTTGCTCAATATCGCGCACACCTTGTTGCACAGCTTGGTCATTCACAATGTCTAATGTCAAACGGCGTTCTGTGAAGCCATTCACACGCGCAGAGGCATAAAATTCGGCAATCAGGGTCGAAAGTGCGGTGGAACTGATATAGGGGTCGGTATGCCCATAATAGACGGTGCGTCGTCCGTTGGGGATGCCAAAATCTTGCCAACCGTTGGGGCTGTTTAATACCTCTAATAATTCTTCCCATCCGATTTGAACATCGTCTGGATTTTGCCCCGTCCGATTGGCGATGGTGTTGCGAATCCCGTCTAATCGGCTTTTCCAAATTGCCATCACCACAGGCGCGAGGGCGGTAGGGCGGGCTTCTGCGAGGTTAAATAAATCGCGCCCCGCAAAATAATTGGCGAGTGCCAACCAATGGCTGACCGATGGCGCAAAGATGGTTGGGCGCTCTACATTTTGGTTATTGGGAGAGATAATCGCATTCACGATGCCTTCCATCACCGTCCCAGATGACCCCGATTCGCCTGTCACATAAATCGGACGTTCCCCACTAGCGAGGCGTTGCCCTGTGAGGGGATTAATGCCATTCGCATACGATTGATTAAATTCGTTGATGGTCTCTGGCATGTATAATGCCGATTCTGGCGCGTAGATGATGCTAATTTCGATGGCATTGGCGGGTCTTTCGACTGCCATTGTCGCTGGAGATTGTTCAAATACAACCGATTGATTCGATGTTTGGCTATCACATCCAACCAAACCGATGAGGGTGAATATCATCAAAAATAAAAGTCGAATAGCAGATAAACGGTGCATGATTGCTCCTTTTAACGTGTACGTTCTTGTGTAAACCAAGACATTAAATTACGAGAATAGGCAGATTCTTCACCTGTTAAATATGGACGGATGATGGGGTCATATTGCACACCGACATCCATCCCTTTACGAAATAAATCGTCATTGGGTGTTGGCGGGGTTGCTATTGGACGTAATCCATAACGAGGCAATTGGGCTTGTTGTTCGGGTGCGAGTAACCAATCAACAAAGGCTTGCATCGCTTGTTGACGGATAGTGTTATCATTGGACGAGAGATTTTGGTCTATGGAGAGCGCGAGCGAAAAATCGAATACAGATGGATATTCTGGATATGCAACTCGGATGGCGCGGTTACGGGTGAAGGCATCTATCTGATTGAGCAACTTTACTTCTGGCATAATACCAATATTCACAGATGTCCCTCTCGATACCATAAAGGTTGCCACATTGCTCCCGATAGTATTAAAATTGGGGACACTATCTATCATTGGCGCAAACCATGTCTTAAAATCGGTTGGGACGCTCAATAAATTGCTAAAATCTAAATTCCGCGAATAATAGGCATTGGCACTATATAAAACCATTAACCCTTCAATGGTGCTATCTGGCAACGAAAATGCCATATTCACATTACCCTGTAAATTGGTCGCCCCAAAATTTGCCCATGTGCCTGCGCTGGCGGCTTGTTGGATGACATCCCAATCAAGCGGGAGCGCTCCATTTTGTGTGATGGTATCTGCCACATCTGCGGATATTACCCAGACCAATGGGGTTTGGGCGAGGGGGGTATTCACTGAATTGAATGTCATGCTAAACGCATTGGCATGTTCAATAGATGCGGATGTGCTGGCAAGCCATAAATCGGGGCGATTTTGATTATTCCATGTGTTCCCACTCCACACTGCTATATCTTCGATAGGTGTAGGATTGAGCGTGATTGTGACCGCAATATTATTCACATACCGCGCATCGCTGGCATTAAATTGTGCCACTGCATTGCTCATCCAATCTTGTGCCATTGGATTGATAGTTAAGGTGAGTTCTAATGGGGTGGATTGTGGTTCGGGCTGATTTTGTTGCAAATAGCCCAAACCCACAATCCCTAGCGATATGAGGACGAATAAAATAACAATGCCTGTCCCGATTTGTCTCATCCGTATATGTCCTTCCTACAATTTCAGTATATTGCAATTTGTGAGGATATTATCCCCTATATTTGGGGGGAAGGCTATAGGATAGGCATCTTTTAGGGTTGCATTTGGCGTAACCGCCGTAATATTTTCTCTAATTCAGGCGGTAATGGCGATTCAAATGCGAGTCGTTCCCCCGTTTTAGGATGGTCAAATGACAATTCTTTGGCATGTAAAAACATGCGCTCTACCTTCATCGTTTGTTTGCGGAAGCCATAGGTTTTATCGCCGACCAATGGACACCCAATAAATGCGGCATGAACACGGATTTGATGGGTGCGCCCGGTGAGCAAATTAAATTTGACCAAACACATGCCATTGGTGAAAGTTTCTATCACTTCAAACTCGCTAATAGCAGGTCTGCCTTCACGCAGGGGGGTCATGCGACGACGGTCTCGGTTATCGCGCCCGATGGGGACTTCTATTCGCCCGATATTGGTTTTTGGAGGGCGCTCTAATAAGGCATAATACATTTTTTTGACTGTTCGTGCCTGAAATTGGCGCATGAGTTTGCGTTGGGTCACATCGTTTTTGGCGATGACGATGAGTCCACTGGTCTCTTTGTCGAGCCGATGCACAATGCCCTTGCGTTCATTTTGCATATTCAAAATTTCGCTCCAGCGCCCACAAATGGCATTCATGAGGGTGTTTGTTGGGTTGCCCGCGCCCGGATGTGTAACCATGCCTGCGGGTTTATCAATTACAGCGAAATTAGGGTCATCGTGTACGACTGTAAGTGGAATATCCACGGCAATCGGGGGTGGTTCTGGGGCAATTGGCACAGAGACGCTAATTGCTTCGCCACCACGCAATTTGAGGCTGGCTTTTTCGTGCTTTCCATCTACAGTGACGAATCCATCTTTAATCCAGTCTTGGATTTGTGCGCGGGAATAATCTGAAAAATGGGTGACAAGCCATTTATCGAGGCGTTCACCGCCTGTTTCTGCTATCAGGATTTTGGGGTCTTGGGTCATATACTTTTTTCTAAATGATTATCGAATGAATTTGATGGTAGTGCATCCGTTGGTGTTTTGCAAGATGATAACACGCAAACAGGCTATTCTGTGTTATGATAAAAAACACATGCGCTTAAAATGAAGTTAAAGGAGATGTTTTCTGAATACGCAAGAGTTAGCCAGAACGATTGTAGATTTGGTGGAAGATAAAAAAGCCACCAATATTGTGTTACTCAACCTACGTGAAGATGTGGCGGCAAACTTAGCCGATTTTTTTGTGATTTGCACAGGGACAAGCGACCGCCAACTCAAAGCCCTTGTAGACCATTTGCGTGTTGAACTCAAAGAAAAATATGATTTATTGCCACTGTCTGTACAAGGTACAGCCGAAAGTGGTTGGATATTGGTAGATTACAGTTATGTGATTGTGCATCTCTTTTTAGAGGAGAAACGCCAATATTATAATCTTGAGGGATTGTGGCAAAAAGAATCGCAAGTGTTGTTGAGTATTCAATAGGATATATTGTAGTGGCATGATATATCATGCCACTACAGGATAGTTTAAGTTATTTCTTTTCAAAAATCCACGCATCGGTCACACGCGACCAAGCCACTAATTCACTTTCGGCAAAGAAATTTGCCACTTCGATTTGACCATTCTCGACACTATCAGACCCATGCACGAGGTTATACCCAACTTCAAGGGCAAAATCACCGCGAATGGTGCCTGCGGCGGCTTCGTGTGGGCGGGTTGCGCCGATGGTATTACGGGCAGATTGCACCGCATTTGTGCCTTCTAGGGCGAGTACCACCACAGGAGATGAGGTGATATAAGCGACCAAGCCTTCATAAAAGCCTTTGCCTTTGTGAATGGCATAATGTTTTTCGGCGAGTTCGCGCGAAACTTGAATAAATTTCATGCCGATAATGCGTAAGCCACGCGCTTCAAAACGGCGCAAAATTTCGCCTGTTAAACCACGTTGAACGGCATCTGGTTTGATGATGATGAGTGTACGTTCCAAGTTCAAATATCCTTTCAATTGTCAATGAACACACATAGTAAGGGCGCAACTATGTGCGCCCGTTTTATTAATTATGAGTGATGGTGGCATGAATAACCATGCCCAAAATCATTAAAGTTTAGAGTAAATTCAATGCCTTGCGATACGTGTCTAGGGCTTGTTGCAAACGTCCCTGACGCATTAAGCCATCACCCAAAACACGGTAAACACTAGCATTGGTCTTGTTACCCTCTTGTTTGACTAAATCGGTCAAATCGCTGACGACATTATCAAGCGCAGTATTGGCACGAATAACCGCTTCATACGCCCCTAAACCGCCTTCAAGGTCGCCCGATTGCACTTTAGCGCGGGCTTGTTGTAACACTTGTGCCACATTGATATTGTTTACAGGCACAGGTGCTGGTGATTGTGGTTTGACCACCACAGGCGCTGGTGTTGGTACTGGCGCAGGTGTTGGTGGCGGTGTAAAGATGGCTTGTTCTTCTTCGACTGTCTCGAGTAACCAATCTGGCACATCTTCGGTATTTTCAATACCCGCCTCATTGAGCCAATCGGGTAAGGGTTCATCTATAACGATAGGTGCTTCGTCTTCTGTCTCGCGCAACCAATCTGGCAATTCGTTCACAGGTTCGGCTATTATTTCGACAGGTGCGGGCGTGACTGGCGCGGATGTGTCCATCCAAACAGGCAAACTTTCGAGTTCGCCCATCGGTACGGGTTCATCTTCTAATACTTCATCAATCACCACATCGAATGGGACTGGTTCATCAGAGAAGATGACCTGCTCATCGCTGATGAGTCCCATTGCAACTTTGCGTTCTAATTCAAATGCTTCTACCCATGGGTCGCTCATATCCACTTCAATTTCTTCGGTGCTAAGTGGCGATGATGGGGTAGTGGCGAAGATGTTTTGAACGGTATCTGATTGCTCTGCAACTGTATCTTGTAACCAATCGGGCATATCTCCCGCAACCGCTTCGGTTTCGGGTTGAATTGGATTCGATTCTAATAACCAATCGGGCATATCATTCGATGCGAGTGGCTCTGCACTGATGAGCGCATCAAAATCAATCTCGGCGGTAGATTTGGGTTCGATTGTCCCACCCATTTCGGGGGGCAACCCAACTTGCTCTACCAACCAATCGGGTATATTGGCTTCGATGGGGGCTTCTTCTTCTTCGATATAATCTGGGACTTGGCGTTTTGCGCCTTCCTCTAGCAATTTATCCATCCACCCCTTCATATCATCGGGGTCGCTAATGCCCTTATTCAATTTTTGAAGCATGTCGGTGGTATCAACATCTTTGGGTGTAGATGAT